>NZ_JBEAES010000034.1:0-63378 GCF_050477165.1 Brevibacillus sp. FIR094
TTGCTTAATTCGCAATGGTGTTTTGATACCTGTCCTACGGACGGGGGTCAGTCCCATACGATTCAGGAGGTGCTTTTTCCTTGTCTCAATTTATTGGGTCACTTCAAAGGCTAGTCCATCTTTTCATAGCAGGTGCTTTATTCGTAGTTATTGGCTTATCCTACAAGGCGGAACAAATACGCAAATCCAGCGAAAAAAAAGGCTAAGCCCAACAGAAAAAACGTGTTGGCACGCTGCTTAATGCGCCGTTCGTCTCCTTGAAAATGAGCGTTCATCCGCGATTGCCAGCGTTTTGTCCGCGGCTGTACCATGACGAGAATGCCAGCTGCCAGTAAGAAGAGAGGAAAGACCATCATCGGACTCATCCCTTTTTCTTACGACGTAGAAGCCAACGGTTTTCCTCTTCGGCTGGGGCACCTTCGATTACGAGACGGGCCTCCTCGGCAAGCTGATAGGCTTCTGCGAAAGCTAGTTGTCGAAATGATATCTCTGCCTTCGTCAACAACTCATTGACCTGGCGATTTTGGCGGCGATAACGGTTGGTATACTGAATAGCACCTTCTGCCATCTGACAAGTTGTAATAATGCGTTCTGCCATCCGCTCTGTTTCGCCGACCAAATCACTTGCGTCCTGAACCAGCATTGCAACCTCTTCCAGATCATAGCGGTATTGCTCCATGATCGTTTGCACGCGGCCCAACGTTTGCACGACTTCTTCAAACATGAATTTCAATTGATCCGGAATCCCCGGCAAGTAGCTGCGCTTGATTTGCTGACGGACGCGGACTAATGTGTTAGAAATTCGCTCCAGTTCATCCAGCGCATCGTCTTCCGTTTCGATGACCAAATACGTTTGCTCTTCTTCTTCCGGAATCATCTCTTCCTGTTCAGGCTGACTCTTCGGCATGACCAGTTCATACTCTTCTTCTTCGTACGCAGGCTCCTCAGCTTTCACTGCTGGTGCAGGCTTTTGTGCTTTTTTATTGAAAAGCTGAGGTATGGCTTGCAACAATACGGAACGTTCAGCTTCACTCAGCTCTGAGGATTTTCCTCGCACCGGTCGCTCTTCTTCCACTTTCGACTGCTGGAAATGAGTCAGCTTTTCAGGACCTGTTTCGCTGGTAGAATGCTCGGTCTCGCTAGCTGGAGTCGGCTCAGGTATACGAATCTCCGGCTCCACAGGCGCGGATGTTACAGCTACTTGCTGTAGCGAATGCGAATCATCCTGTTCCACCTCTTCTACTTCTGCTCTCTTTTCTACCTGCACAGATTGTGTTTCATCATTGCCTTGATTCACTTCTGCTTGCGGTTCCACTTCTGTATATACCGTCGCTGCTGCTTCATCACGGGCAAGAACGCCATCTTCTATCGCTTGATACGTTGCATCAATGAGTACTTCGAACGCTTTGACATGGGTCAACACCATTTCCAGGCTACCCTCTTCCAAAGCGCTTTTTGCGGACATGACCAATTGCTTCGCCTGCAGGAGGGCATTGTCCAAGGAATCCTGTTTTAAATCAAAGCCGTCACGAAAGGCCTGCTCAATTCCTTCTTCCAGATGCTTGAATTCTTCCGGCAATTCTTTTTTCACACGTTGCACAAGCTTTGGAATGAGCTCCATCGCTTGTCCCACCTGCTCTAGTACTTGCTGAGCTTTTTGTGTGGTTTCGTACGCAGCAACGTCGTCCCCTGCCGCCCGCGCAGTTTTCACGAGTTTTCGCATTGTGTCTACTTCATCGAGCGATGCTTTCAGCTCATGGAAAGACAATCCGTACTCCAGACGCAAATCGGACAAGCGTCGTTCCATCTGCTCCACTTGCTTTCCGATCTCAGGAACAACAACCTTGTTCTCTTGCTTGGTAACTGCCACTTTGGAAGTGTCTGTTTTTAGCTCATTCAGCTCTTCCTCAAGTTTTGAAATGGCCTCTCGCGCCTCATTCAGCATGCCAAGTGCCAACGTAAAACGGAAACGATCGCATGCCTCTTCCGCATCGAGAATCATCATTTCCACATCAGGGATGCGAATGCGCAACAGATTTTCTTTTTTGTCAGCCAAGTGGTGGTAACGTACTTCTGTCATGCCGCTGGAACGGCGAAGCGGTTTTTCCACCTCGATGACATTGATCTTCTCAACGAGCTCTTCCTTCCAATCCTCTACATCGTCTACTTGAGCAAAAATAGCACGGCGTCTGATCATCGCGTAAATCAAGCCGATCGATAGGCCAGCAAATACGGCCCCCACCAGATAAATCCACCATGGAATGCCTCCGAGAGCGCTACTGCTTTCGCCCTCGCCCGCTTTACTCGCGTCGGTCGCACCCGGTTTTGCTGTAGCTTGCTTGCTTTCAATGCGGCTAAGCTCTTGGTTTACTTCCGCAATTAACGTCTGAATCCCGGTCAAGTACTGCTTTTGTGTACGGAATGGTTCATAGAATGACGCGATCTTGTCATGCATCAATGCCATCGTGGCACCTTTTGCCTGCAAGCTAGGACCAGCATAAATCCCCAGCTGTTCGGTGTTCATGTCGAGTACGATCATGAGTGCATCGTCGGCTAAATTGTAATTGTCAAACAGCTTTTGCGCGTAGATATCCGGAGATTCGGCTTCCGGTGCAGTGCTTTCCACTATCACGACTTTGTAGCTGCCCGGTATGCCGCTCAATGAATTTGCAAAGGTCGTCCTGTCTTCTTTTTTCAAATAGTTGTCAGCGTCCTGAACAACTTCGTCTTTTTTATCTGGAAACGGCGTCGCATAAGCCGGATTCGTATATAACAACATGCCTGCCAAACAGAGCATGAATAGTTTTCGTTTCACTTGTCATACATCCCCTTACTAGAATCATTCATTGGGAGAGGCCACGCCTAAGCGGGCAGCAAAGAACCTCGCAGATAACACATAATCGAGGTTTGCAGCCATTGGACGAACTCCTCGGAAGATGGTTCCAGATCATAGACCTGACGAACCATTTGTGGTTGCAAAAATGGATATATCATCTGGCTCGTCATAGCCAGCACTGTACGATCAATAGAGACGGGCAAAAACTCACCCGAGACGACACCGCCCTCGATCACACGCGAAAGACCGTGCTTCCAGCGGCTCATATATAGCGTCATCACTTCACGTGCAAGCATGGATTCTACGCTCAGCTCACGATGAATCAAACGCGTGATAGGCGCATGCTCACATTGAAATTGCAAATACAGCTGCACAACTTGTTCCAATCGTCGATAGGCAGGGATGTTATCCTGCTCGTTTTCCAGTTCATCCAAAAGGCGAAACAACGTCTCAAAGTAAGAAGCAATCAACGTCTCCAGGACTCCTTGCTTCCCTTCAAAGTGATAGGAAATCAGCGCGGAATTTACTTGAGCAACAGAGGCAATTTGTCTTACGGAGGTCCCTTTGTAGCCATGAACATCAAAAAGCTTCGCTGCTGCGGATAAAATACGCATTTTCGTCTGATCCATCAGGCATCTTTCCCATTGTATAGATTATTCGACGAAAAAAGATAGTCTTGTTGTATGTTCGACAATGTTTTCCAGTATTCCTTCTAGAAATGTTGATTTCATTGAAAAAAACCGCTATCGCATAGATTTTCTTTCACATAAGAAGTACGTAAAAAGCCTCCTGCACGTTACTTCAACTTTTCAATTTTCCCTGACAGAAAAAAGACGCCCCTGTCTGTTTTGCAAGAGGAACGTCTCACTTGATTACTCTTACTCCCTATTTGCTTTTTTCCGATGGAGCTGTAATAGGAGCTACTGCTCCATATTGCTGCAAATACGTTTCTACTTGCGTATGCTCTTTTACACGCTGATCGTTCAAATCATACGCAGATCGAATGGACATCGTCATATTCGTGGGGAGCATCGTTTTTTTGTTGTAGTGAATCGTGTACTCTGCCTCCACTTCCATCTGGTTCACGAGTTCGTTTACGTCCACCTTTTTCTTGGACTGAATCGTGGGTCCAGAATGTTGTGCAGGCGTCCCTCTCCAATTGCCTTCCGAAAGTGACATCGCTAGCTTTAGCTTCGGTATGTAGGGTTTCTCTCGCCCTGCTATCGATTGGACTTTTGCTCCCGACTTCGTTTGCTCTTCCATTTGGGAACCAATCCAGCTCTTTAGTTTGGCAGAATCCAATACAACTCCGAATGCCTCAAAATCGTCTTTTGGATTCTCATCAGGCAGCATCCGAACGTTTCTTTTCATGTTGTCGATTTGCTGAAAGGAAGCGATAGGGTTCCAGTTATTCATTTCTTGATGCAGGGCCGAACTATCCCCTGCGACATGCTTCCAGCTTTCGTTTTGACCATGCTTGGTATACAGCTTGTCCCCTTGGCTGAGCAAGGATAAATTGTCCACTCTGTTTTCTTCTGGGACAGAGAGCTTTACGTTCATGTAAACAGCTTCTCCGTCTTTTCTGCCCGAAAAGTTAACCATGTTCGCATTGGCACTATTCGCCGTCAACAGCTTGGTTTGCCCGTAGAACGCATATGACTTCTGCGCATCGAACTTGTCACGTACCTGCTCAAACGTTGTATTCGCATCCTTCTTCACACGCATTTGATTACAGCCACCTACAACAACTGTACACACAAGAGCCATCACGCAAATGGGCCAGTACTTCTGCATAGATGCTACCCTCCCTCGGCTACCCTGGGTCAGCCTCTTGTGGGGTCCCAGGGTAATAGTCCCTTTTAGCGTTTCCGGGGAGGAATAGGCTTATTCTACTTGCAAGCCTCTCTTGTACGTTCAGGTTTTACAGGTGGTAATACAAGATGCGATCCTGCTCTCTCACTTCAATCTGGTGGAGAATCATCAATAAATCAATGTGCCCCAACGTTTCAGATAGCGTCAATGGCAATTCTTTTTTGTACAAGCCTGGAAATAAGAGAGCATTCAGTTCAAAAGCTGTCTTTTCTCCATCTGCAAGAAGCCTGCGGAGCGTGTCTGTTCTCTCCCAGTTCTTTTGCAGACGAGCGAGTATGAGCTCTCGATGATTGTAGACCGGTTGACCGTGTCCACTGAGAACTTGTTTGATCTCCATGTCCGCACACATTTGCAACGCAGTCCGGTATTGAATCAAGGTCAGTGGTCTTGTACTCGAACGATTCCGGGGTGGTTCAATGAAGGCATTGGATGAAATTCGCTTGATGATATGGTCTCCACCAATCATGACTTGATCCTTTGCCCGATACAACGAAAGATGACTTTGGCTGTGTCCTGGCGTATACAGTACCTGCCAGTCTTCCAAATACGGTACCTTTTGCTCATGCTTCAGATGAAAGTCAATCTGGCTTGGCGCAGAAAATGTCTTCATCAGCTTGTGAAATTTCGAGATAATGACCATCATTTTTTCTGGTACACCGCTCTGGATGTACAGCTCTTCGAAAAACTGATCATGAAAAGTCATAAACTGCTCATCCTGTTGTACATAAGGTGTTGCCTGCGGATGGGCAAACGTCTTTGCTCCCGATTTTTCCCGTACTTTTTCTAACTGCCCGCAATGATCCACATGATGATGCGTCAGTATGACTTGCTCGATATCTTGCACGCTTACCCCAATCGATTCTAAGCCTTCTGTTAAGGCCGCCCACGCATCGTCGGTCAATGGCCCCACATCAACTAAAGTCAAGCGCTCCCCTTTTAGCAAGTAGACGTTTACTGCCCCCACATCAAAAGGCGTAGGTATCTCCAGGCAAAAAATATCAGGTGATACTTGCGTCGCGATCCTTTGCTTGTCATCGTTCGTTGTCATTTTTTATCTACCTCTCAAGTTTTTTGCCTTTTTTTCCGAAAAGAGAAAAGAGCCATTGTTTTGGCTCTAGGCGAGAACAACTTGATTTCTACCTGAATTTTTGGCTTCGTACAAAGCAATATCTGCTTGATGGAACAGCGCTTCTACACTCAGGTTAACATCCATCTCCCTGCTCCATTTCGCTAGTCCACACGAGATCGTGACCTGTGGAGACGTCTCCTGCTCGACGCATTCTCGTATGCGCTCGGCCACGGAGTGCGCGGTGTCTTTGTCCACACGCGGCAAATAAACAGCGAGTTCCTCTCCACCCCATCTTGCCGCGATATCACTGTCACGGATGCTATGTCGAATCAGATTGGAGACCTGAATCAGTACCTCATCCCCTACCTGATGGCCAAATGTATCATTCACGGTTTTAAAATAATCAATATCGATCAAGATCAACGAGCCATAGTTGTCTTTTTGTAATGATCCTCTTACTCGTTCATTCAAATGTCTTCTCGTGTACAGACCTGTCAAATTATCCGTAATGACCATTCGTTCCATTTCATTATGCAGGACGGCGTTGGTCATTGCCAGGCTCGCGTGTTGTCCAAATATTTCGAGGAGTTTGTAGTCGTCAAAACTAAAAAAATGATAACGGGAATCTGCGACTAATAGGACTCCACTAATCTCACCCTCAACAACGAGCGGAACCCCCATAAAGGAACAGCACGAAAAGAGCGAAAAAGGAAGCGGCCCTGCCCCTGGTTGAGCCAGCAACAATGCCTGCTTGTTTTGCAAGATTTGCTGAAATGGCTTTTCTGTAGAATCAATAGCCATGCCATTGAACGCTGGAATGGAGGAAGAGAGCACATCGAAGCAATCCTCTCCAGGCGTTTTTCGCAAAATGGCACAAAACTCCGCATCAAAGGTAGCCCGCATCATCGTCGTAACAAAATCGAGAATTTCCTTTAAATCAAGACTTCTGTTCAACTGACGCGCCATCTCATTAATCAAACGCAATTCTCGAATCAAATTGCGCGATTGCTGATAGAGCTGTGCGTTTTCAAACGCAGTGCCAGCAGTATCGGCCAAGATCGAGATGTAGTCCTTTTCATGCTGATTCAAGGTGATTCGCTGATCAGACGTCACTTGCAAAACTCCGTAGATTCCCTGCTTGCCCAAGAGCGGCGCTGCGATCACCGTCACCTGTTGCTCCCCTTCTCCCACTTCTTCGGCAATGAGACGTCCTTCCAAATAGGCCTTTGTACTGGTAGACGGCTCTACTTCTTGAAAAGAAAGCTGTTTGACCGGAGTGGTTGCATTGGGTTCCACCGTCAGGAAAAGCTCTGCCGACAGGTATGGATAAAGGCTGGGAATGCTTGTCACGATTTCATGCAAAACATCATTCACATCAATCGATGCCTGAATCTTTGACATCAATTGATACAACAAATCTTTTTTGCTCGCTTCACGGCGCAGGTCGTCCGACATGATCGAACGCCAAAGCGCACAGCTTGCCTTCGCGCCTACTTCCTGCAAAAAAGCAACATCCCGTTCATCGTACACGCAATCTGTCTCTTCGGGTGGCAGATGCAAAAACAGTGCGTAGAGCGGCGTTTGGTTCAAGGAGACTGGAACGACGACAAGCCGGTGGTCATCTAAAATGGAAGGCATGATCTGCGTCGTACCGAATCTCGAAACCAGTTGGGCAATGTGGGTTTGTCCAACTTCGGCCTCTTGCGTGGTCACGCTCTCCTGCGGAATCAACGTGGCATTGTCCGCGAGCTTAACGGCCGAACAATAGCCTTTTTGGATAATGTCACTGATCTGACCCGTCAAGCTCTGCAACAGCTCTTTGGTCGTATCATGCAACGTCAAATCCATGACAATCTGGCTTGTGACGTGTTGAATATAAGCATCATATCCCATGCGAATCAACGGCTCTAGCCCGCGCATGTAGGATGGCAAATCGAAATGGATCTGGTCTTCGGGCGCTATCATGCCAATGACAGCTCGAACCCTTCCATCTTCTTCACACAAAGGAAAGGCTCCACACACGTTGTTCGTTTCACTTCTCGTTTTGACTACGATCTCTTTGGAGGAAAGTGCCTCTAAAATAAAATCAAAGACTTTGCCAATCGATACATCGTGTTGCAGGGTAAGCCCTTGAGAATTCCGAGATGGACCAACCTGCATTTCCATGAAGTTGATTACGCGGCCCCCGGAATCTGTCAAGAAAAGGATGCCTGGGCGCTTTTCCGGCCAAGATTGTAAGATAAAATGGGCCGTGTAGGAAAAGACCGTCTCTAACTTCCCCAACATTTTACTTGACACGAGAAACTCCCTCTCTCAGCATTTTCTCAAGCTTTCAAATGGTCTGTATCATTAACGGATAGAACTTCCCACCTGCGATCTACATACCGAAACATGGTAATACTGGTATTATCGATACGTGTGATACCCGTTCCTTGTTCTCCTACCGTCACATAATGCAAGAAGCTATTAATGAGACCGCCATGCGAGACAACGACAATCGCCTCACCTGGGTGGCTCCCTGCTATTTCTGTCATGGCAGCTACAGCTCGACGCTGCATGTCTTCGAATGTCTCAATTCCACAGGAGGCTTCATCCTGATTCTCAAATCGCTCACGTATCTCTTCATAGGTGAGCCCCTCCCACTCCCCATAGCAGCGCTCCCGCAAGGTTGTCCGCGTAGAAACAGAGGATTGGAAGTTACCAGCAATCTTGGCAGCCGTATCGTGTGCCCGACTGAGATCACTCGAATAAAAAGCGTGAATCTTCTCGCCTTGGAACCTGTCTGCTACTTGCTCGGCCTGACGTTCCCCGAGCTCGTTCAATGCGATGTCACTGTGGCCTTGTATACGACGAATCTGATTCCACTCCGTCTCTCCATGACGAATGAGATACATGATGGTTTCCAAAACGTTTTTCTCCTTACCGTTCTGTATTCTATGGATAGTATTTCTTATTATATAAGATGCATGTTCACAATTCTAGATTGATAAAAAAACATTTGGTACAAAATTCCTATATTTCATTCCTTTCTGCAAATACCGAGTGCATTTTTTCATGCATTTGAACTGAAACGAACTTTCACTTCCTCTCGTCAGAGGTGATAAGAAGAATATGACATCGTTGGAGGGGTTCCTATGAAACCGTGGATCATTCGGTCTAGCTCATTTGTTCTATCTGCCAGTCTGTTGCTGCCTGTAGCTCAAGCGCATGCACAATCACCTCATGTGAGTACCAATAAAATGGCGACTACTGTGGCACTAGCAGACTCTGTGGCACAAGCCAAAGCAAAGTTGTCCAAGGAAGCAGCCTTGGCTCTCGCTACAAAAATAGTACCTACCTCCGGGATGACGGTGGAAAATGTGTCTTTTCGTTCAGCGGATAGCTGGCGCCCATTTCCAGAATGGTCGTTTAGTTGGGTGAAAAAAGATCCAGAAAACGGCAAAGTCCTTCTATCCTATAGCGTCAGTATCCACGCCAATACAGGCGAGCTGACTTCCTATTCGCGTCAAGAGCAGGAAGCATCCTCGCTTCCCTATGCAAAACGAATTTCCTATACAGAGGCGCAAGAGCAGGCAAAGCGCTTTTTCGAGAAAAACAATGCAGGAAAAGCAGCGGAAACAAGACTGTATACGCGCGATATGCCAGAGCCAAAAACTCCGCTGAACTCGGAAGTCTACTATAATTTCCGCTTTGTTCGTGACGTGGACGGTGTTCTCTTTCCTGACAACGGCGCAGATATCACAGTAGATGCTTCCGGCAAAGTGACCAACTATTCTCTGTCCTGGAACGACGTGACTTTCGAGGACACGGATACGAAAATCTCAGAAGAAGAAGCCGAGCAACTGTTTAAAGAACAAGCAACTCCAAAACCAGTTTACCTGCTGCCGTGGGATCGAGTGGAGACTCAAAATAACAAGCCATCTTTAGGGTATATGAATCCCTTCACATTCTACATTGATGCGGAGACTGGCAAACCATTGACACAATCGTTGACCCCGTATCAACTAACGAAAGATCCTGAGCCTGTAAGCAGCAAAGTCCTACCTGCACACCGCAGCGGACAACCGCTCTCTCAAGAAGAAGCTGTACAATGGGCATCGAAAGCATTGAATTTGTCCAACTTCGAGCTTCGTTCTGCCAATTACAATGAAAGAGACTACCGTGGCAATCGTCCTGTCTGGGATCTCGAATTCGGCGAAAAAGGCAATAGCGAAGACGGATTTGCGTATGTCTCCGTGGATGCTGTAACCGGGGACATCTACCGATTGAACAAGGACTTCCGTAGCCATAAAGAAAAAACAACCGCTTCTAAAAAACCAGACATGGAAAAATTCAAGGCAAAAGCGATGCAAACGATTCGTGATTTGGTGCCAACCATGGCCCACCAGCTTTACTGGACAGAGCGTTTTGAAGAGGAAATCAAAAACCAACCCGTTGATTCCGAGCGGACGCAGATCCGATTTGAGCGTTTTATCAATGGAATTGCTGCAGCTAGCGGCTCTGCCTACTTCACGTTTGACACAGAAACGGGCGATCTGCTAAGTTACAGTACTGAATTGGGTAGCGAAACATACCCGACACAAGCTCCCAAGCATCTGCCTGCTGCCGAAGCGAGCGAGAAATGGTGGACCGAGACAAAAGCAGAGGAAGTATACGCCCTCGTTCCTCTTACTCCTGAGGATGCCAAACGTGCAAAAGAGCAGCCTTCCTACACACCGAAGCGAACGGCCAAGATCGTCTATCGCGCGACAATGACGCCGTTTGAGCAGCCGTATTACCTTGACGCTATAACAGGCGAGTGGAGCTCCACCTCTACAGGCAAAACGATTGCGCTGCATCGCCCGGCTCCTGCCGATTTGAAGGGTCATCCAGCGGAGAAGGAACTCTTGTTGATGTATGAATACGACGCATTAACGCTTGAAAACGGCAATATCATGCCGCAAAAACCGATCACACGTGGTGAAATGATTGAAATGCTCATGATCAGCCTCAACCAAGGCAGACACTATCCACAGTACTCTCTGGAACGCAAGGCCACCTATAGCGATGTGGCAAATGGCTCGCGCTTCTTCTCAGCCGTAGAAGGTGCTGTTGATCGCGGACTTCTCGATAAAAATGCTTCCAAGCTGAACCCAAATGAGACGATTACACGTGAAGAGCTCGCAGATATGATTGTTCGTGCACTCGGTTACAAAAAACTAACAGACTTCCCTGGCATGTTCCAAACCGAGTTCTCAGACATTGCCAATTCGAAGTACCGCGGTTCGATCATTATCGCGACTACACTCGGTATCGTGCCAACTGACAAACAGAAGTTCCAGCCGCAAAGCATCGTCCCTCGTGCCGATGCAGCCATTACCTTTACCCGTTTCCTCGAAAAACGGGATACTCCAGACGGTTCGGTTACTTTGTTGCGAAAATAAAACCCAAAAAGCGCCATCCATCCCACTTCTTGCGGCGGATGGCGCGCTTCTTTTCCCTTGACTTTACTATATCGCGCCTAGTATTATTGAACGTATGTGTACAGGGTAGCATTGATTGTAGGTAAAAACGGAAGGATGTACCCTCTTAGTTCCCTCCCTTTACAGACGGCGGCTGATCATCTGTGAGGAGCACGATGCGGAAACGCTACCGTCCGAAGTTCGTGTAGATAAAGTAGGAACTAACCTGCCGGAAGTAAACACCTGCGAATCCATATTAAAGGAGAATGAATATATGTCACGTTACACAGGACCTCGTCACAAACTGGCTCGTCGTCTGGGTATCTCCCTCGATGGTACAGGAAAAGACATCAAACGCAACTTCCCTCCAGGTCAACACGGTCACAACAACCGTCGTAAACTGAGCGAATACGGAATCCAGTTGCAAGAAAAGCAAAAACTGCGCCACATGTTTGGCCTTAACGAAAAACAATTCCGCCGCACTTTCGACAATGCTAGCAAAATGGCTGGCGTAGTGGGCGAAAACTTCATGAAATTGCTGGAATCCCGTTTGGATAACGTGGTATACCGCATGGGCTTTGCTCCAACTCGCCCAGCTGCTCGTCAGTTGGTAAACCATGGTCACTTCCTGGTAAACGGCAAAAAAGTAAACATCCCATCCTACCGCGTACAACCGGGTGATGTAATCTCCATTCGTGAAAAGTCCCGTGGTCTGCAACTGATCAAGGACGCTCTGGAAAGCCGTACTTTCCTGCCGAACTACGTTACATTCAACGATGCTGCTGCTGAAGGTACCTTCACTCGTCTGCCAGACCGTGAAGAAATGCCAGCTGAAATCAACGAAGTTCTGATCGTTGAGTTCTACAGCCGTTAATCGTCTGAGGATAAAAAGAAAAAGAGTAGTGCCGCTTGTCGGCCTGCTCTTTTTTTATGCATTTCTTGTATGCCACGCTTTTGCCCGCTGACGACATGAGCATTAAAGGAGCTCTTGCCTCTTTTTCGAATACCTTCCCGTAATCCCCGCCTCCCCCAGGAATTCATAGCCACAATCCTGAAATTTCCTGTAAAGCCTTCGAGATGAATCGGCTCGTCTATCTTCATTTGCCTCCTCCTGAACCCTATTTTCCATTCCACACGATAAGCATAACGAAGTCTCTGAAACACAATCAATCACAGCAGTTGACAACTTTCAACGGTTTTTGACACATTTTGCTATCTCCTACGCAGCTTCTATCCTCAAGGTTCCTCGTATGGTATAATCAGGTGGTATGCTAGGGGGTCGTAGATTATGTCGAATAACCACACATCTTCCTCTGAACCGACGAAGAAAAAGCGACGCAGAAGCCGAAGTAGAACGTTCTGGATCATCTTCCAAATCGTCTTCGTACTAGGGCTAATGGGAGCTGCAGTTGCGGGAGGAATCGTGACAGGTTATGTTGCCGCACTCGTGAAGGACGAGCCTGTGCGCAGCAAGGAGGAACTGGAGAATAAAATCTTCACCAACTATCTAACTGGATTCGCCTACTACAACGACGGCTCTCTGATCGGCCAATTGCGGGCCGAAGAAGGCGATCGACGTTTGGTGAAGAAAGCAGACGTTTCTCCCTATTTAATTAATGCCATCATCGCAACTGAAGACAAAACCTACTACCACCACTCTGGAGTTTCGCTTCAATCTACCATGCGTGGAGCGATTCAGGAAATTACCAACCAGCCTGTCGTAACAGGTGGTAGTACGATTACACAGCAGCTTGTAAAAAATACAATCCTTTCTGCTGAAGTTAGCCACACCCGTAAGGCCCGTGAAATCTTTACCGCGATTCGGATCGAGCGCATGTTTTCCAAAGATCAGATTCTGGAAGCCTACATGAACGAAATTTACTTCGGAAAAAACGCCAACGGATCAAACGTATATGGCGTTCAGGCTGCCGCAAAAGGGATTTTTGGCAAAGATGTAAAAGAGCTCGTGCTCGCTGAGGGTTCCTATCTTGCGGGCATGATTCAAAACCCAGGTGCCTACTCTCCATTTCGTGCAGAAAGCTATCAGCGCGGGAAGGAACGTCAAAAAATGGTGTTGGATCGCATGCTGGAAAATGGCTACATCACACAAACCCAATACGATGGAGCTCTCGCCAGTGATTTGAAGGCACAGCTAGCAAAACCGACGCAGCAAGCTTATCGAGAAGTACCCTTCTTGATGATGGAAATCGAAGATCGTGCCGCACGTCAGCTAGTGGATGCAGACCTCTTGGAAAAAGGTCGAGACAAATCAACCATCAGCCGCAACGAATACCGACAGCTGGTTGAAGAGAAACGTCGCGACATACTGCGAAAAGGGTACAAAATACATACCACAATCGACAAGAGCGTATATGACATCATGCAGGCTGTTGCAGCCGATCCGAAAAACTTCGGTAAGAATCGTACCTATACGATTCGGCGCTCGAACGGCAAAACAGAAAAAATCGAAAATGCTCTGGAAGAAGTCGGCGCAATGCTGATTCACAACAAAACAGGAGCCATCCTCGGCATGATCGGGGGACGTGACTTCAAGGTGGAACAGACGAACCACGCCACCGTACCACGTCAGCCTGGTTCGGCTATGAAGCCACTTGCAGCCTATGCTCCTGCTTTTGAACTGGGATTGCTCCAGCCAGCATCCCCAATCGACGATTCTCCGGTGCTACTCGCTGACGGCCAGAACGGTTCCCATTTACCTAAGAACTGGAACAACAAATGGCAAGGGATGATGAGTACCCGCGAAGCACTGCGGATGTCCTGGAACATTCCGGCGATCAAGACGTATTTGAAAGTTGGCATTCCAACGGCTCTTGAATACGTGAAGAAAATGGGAATCACAACATTGGTGGATGCTGACAACTATGCAGCCACTGGCGTAATTGGCGGTCTTACCTACGGAACAACTGTCGAGGAAATTACAAACGCCTATGGGACATTCGCAAATCACGGTTCTTTCGTGGATGCCTATCTGATTGACCGAATTGAAGATAACACCGGAAAAGTCATTTATCGTCATGAAACCAGCCCTGTACAAGTGTACAGCGAGCAAACAGCATACTTGATTACTGATATGATGCGTTCCGTTGTCAATAACGGTACAGGTACACACATCCGCAAATACGTGCCGCGCAAAGTCGATGTGGCAGGTAAAACCGGAACAACGAACAACAGTAACGACCTCTATTTCGTCGGTTACACGCCAGAGCTGTCCATGGGGGTATGGGTTGGCTTTGACGAGCCATATCCAATGCCAGACGCGGACAAATATGTTCCGATGGTCGTATGGGGTAAGGTCATGAAGGATGTCATTGCGAAGCATCCGAACCTTTCGCCACCTGACTCCACCTTTAAAAAGCCGGCAGGAATTGTCAGCGCGACTGTTGACTCGAAATCAGGTCTTTTGCCAAGTGAGCTTTCAAAGGAAGCTGGCCATTTGATCACTGATATTTTCAACAGCAAATTCGTTCCGACGAAGGTGGACGACTCCCACCAAAAAGCACGACTCATTACGTATAATGGCGAACGGTATTTGGCGAAGGAAGGAACACCTGAAGATTTTGTTACCGAAGGCGTCTTCTACCGCTCACCAGATCCGCTTCCTACCAAGGAGCAAATTCAAGCGAAAAACAATCGGGTCGCCACCCAACCACCAGATTGGGAGCAACGCCTACCTGACAAGGAAGACCCTCGTACAGAGGAAGGTGGAACACCATCTTCGCCAAGCGGTGTAACAGCAACAGGCTCAGGCAAGCAAATTACGCTTACCTGGCAATCAGCCAAAGAAGCTGACTTGGTCGGTTATCGCATCTACCGCGCTGATGTGCAGAACAGCTTTGTCAAAGTAGCGACTGTGAAAGATCCATCCGAATTGACTTTTGCCGATACGACTGCAACCCATAGAGACTTAGGCTATTATGTCACTTCTGTGGATATCGCTGGCAATGAATCGCAGCCTTCCGCAATCGCTTCTGTCGGATCTTCGCAGACATGGCAGTTGCCTGATCCAAATCAAGGTACGGAAACAGGCATCCCGAATCCGACGGACAATAACGGGAATGGTCAATCAGATTCAGGTGGAACTGTGACGAACCCACCAGATGGATCAGGAGGCCCGAATACAACCACAGATCCCGCTTCACCACCTGCTGCACCGAAATCCTTGTCCATTAAGAATACGCCAAACGGTTGGCATCTACAGTGGAAAGGAAGCAGCTCGTCTGAGCAGATGTACAACGTATATTTTAGTCCAGACTCAGCAAGCGGCTATTTGCTACTCGGTACAGTCTCTAGCACAAACTTTACTCACGCAGCAGAAGTACCGAATGGCAGCAACTATTACATTACCGCAGTCAACAGTTACGGAGAATCGCCACATTCTAACATCGTAACTGCCAACACCAAAGAATAAACTGGAATAACAACTGACAGAGATGGTTAGACGCCATCTCTGTTTTTCTACAAACGTAAGGGGGGGAACTGATGGAGCACGTCAAACGCTATCATTCATTGAGCCTTATGGTGAACAACAAGGAGCTGCTCGTCGAAGGACCGATTACAGGACGTCATCTGGCCTCATTACGCTTTGATGAGGGACTAAAAGCTTTTCGTATCCCTGAACAGCAGCATGAAGCTCTCATCGAAATCGCAGATTTGCCTGAAGGACGCATTATTATTGCACGCGAAGGAGACCTCGTCCTCGGCTACGTAACCTTTCTGCACCCTGATCCACTGGAGCGATGGTCACAAGCCCAACTGCCCGATTTACTGGAGCTGGGGGCGATTGAAATCAGTCATAAAGTGAGGGCGGGTGGCGTAGGCAAAAAGCTGCTCGAAGTCGCCTTCTCGGACGACGCCATGGAAGACTACGTCATTATTACAACGGAGTATTACTGGCATTGGGATCTGAAAGGAACAGGACTCGATGTATGGCAATACAGAAAGGTCATGGAAAAGGTCATGGGCAGCGCAGGCCTGAGCTGGATGGCGACAGACGATCCGGAAATATGCTCACATCCCGCCAACTGTCTCATGGCAAAAATCGGCAAGCGTGTACCGCCAGAAACAGTCGTTGCCTTTGATGCTATGCGGTTTCAAAATCGTTTTCTTTACTAGTTTGGATGCCTTTTGATTACAGGAGGTCACTCTTATGCGTATTGAAGAGATTATGCGAAAAAAAATAGTCACGATCCAGCCATCCACTACCATCGGAGAAGCGCTTCTTCTCCTCCGCGCAAACAGAATCAGGCATTTGCCTGTCATTGAAAACGAATCACTCGTAGGCATTGTCTCGGACCGTGACCTGCGAGACGCTCTCCCCTCTCGCCTGCTGACGCATGACGATGACGACACCGTCCTGCACAAGCCTGTAGCCACTATCATGAATCAACAAGTCATCACTGCCCACCCACTGGATTTCATCGAAGACGCAGCCCTCCAACTATACGAGCACAAAATCGGCTCACTACCTATCGTCGAAGGGAAACGGCTCGTAGGATTGATCACGGAATCGGATCTTTTCTCTAGCTTGATCGAACTTTTCGGCGTTAACAAACCTAGCTCCCATATCGAAGTCGAAGTAGATGACCGCGTCGGCATGCTGGCAGAAGTCAGTCAAGTCTTTCGCGATGCACAAGTAAATGTCACGAGCATTGTGGTCTTTCCTGGGAAACAGCCCGCAAAAAAGAACCTTGTTTTTCGGGTACAGACAATTGATCCGCGTATCGTGACGCAATTACTCCTTGAAAAAGGCTTTTCCGTCATCGCTCCTACGGAAGGAGGGATACCCCAGTGAGCCGAAATGCTCGTCTGATCTACTCTCCAGACTACACGCAATATTATTTTCATGATGATCATCCGTTTAACCAGCGTCGTCTGCTCCTCACACACGATCTGATGAGCAGTTACGGAATACTCAAAGACTCAGACATCCTGGCTCCCCGACCGGCGACAGACGAAGAACTCGCCCTGGTGCATGACCCACGTTATATCCAATTTGTTCACGATCAGGGCCATAGTGAACACGAGCTTCCACAAGCAGCCAGTTATGGCTTGGGAACAGAGGATGTTCCCTGTTTTTCGAACATGCATGAAGCGTCCTCGCTGATCGTCGGAGGTACGTTAAACGCAGTGGACGTAGTTATGAGTGGACAGGCAGAACACGCCTTCAATCCTGCTGGTGGACTGCATCATGCCTTTCGTGGACGCGCCTCTGGGTTTTGTATCTACAACGATTGCTCCGTCGCGATCGCTTATTTGCGAAAAAACTGGAATGCGCGTGTGCTGTATATCGACACAGATGCCCATCATGGAGATGGGGTACAGTGGGCTTTTTACGATGACCCTCATGTACTGACTGTATCCATTCACGAAACAGGAAAGTATCTCTTCCCAGGAACAGGGAATTTGTCTGAACGTGGAGATGGAAGCGGTTACGGTTATTCTGTCAACGTTCCGCTCGATGCCTTTACGGAAGACGATTCTTTTCTGGAAGTATATGAAGATCTGGTGTCAAAGCTAGCAGCTGGTTTCAAGCCTGATGTCATCCTGACCCAAAATGGTTGTGACGCTCATGCGTACGATCCCCTTACCCATTTGTCTTGCTCAATGAAGATTTATCAAGCGATTCCTCGTCTTGCCCACCGTCTCGCTCATGAATATTGCGAGGGTCGTTGGATTGCTGTAGGCGGCGGGGGCTATGATATTTGGCGGGTGGTGCCGCGGGCGTGGACACTGGTATGGAGTGAGATGAGTGATCAGCCTCTGACAGACAGTGATCTTCCCGAAGCTTGGCTCAAGCGTTGGCAACCAGAGACGGATTTGCCCTTGCCACCTCGGCTTTTTGACGAACCATTCCCAACAATCCCACGACGAGCAGAGATCACGGAAAAAAATCGACTTACGTTAGAACGTGCGATGCTGAACGCACCTATTGGATCAGAGAAGTAAAAAAAAACGTGCTGCCCTCGTACCTTTGGGTACTGGTCAGCACGCTTTTTCTATTCCAAACATTATTTCACTAGCTCTTCCAGCTCTGAAGGTGCAAAGCCTTTTACCGCTTTATCACCTACGACTGTTACAGGCACACCCATGAAGCCAAAGCGCTCCACTTCCTCTTGATAGGCACGACTCGTCATGACATCGCGCACTTCAAAGGAAACACCTTTTGCTGTCAGCCAATTTTTAACCATGTCGCAATCTACACAGTTTTTCGTTGAGTAGACGATCGCTCCCGCAGCTGTCGATGCTTGAGAAGCTGTCAACATGTTACGGACAATCGCGTAGGAACGTTGGGAAGCCAGCTTGGTAAATTCCACGAAGTTTACATGCGCGGAGCCGTCTGCTTTATCCGACATTGAACGAACAACGACAAACGGCACGCCATTCATCGCACATACTTGTCCTACAGATGCCCCTTCCATTTCGGTACAATGTGCTGCAAATTGCTCATAAAGCCATTGCACCTTTTCCCGACTGGCAACGAACTGGTCACCGGACAAGATACGCCCGCTCACTACTTGAACTCCCGCTTCCAGCTCCTTGCCCGCATCGATCGCTTGCTGCATCAGCCCAGCATCCGCTTGCCAAGTCCATTGCTCTGTAAACGGAATCTGTCCTGGTTCAAAGCCAAGCGGTGTCACATCAATGTCATGTTGGATGCAATCCGTCGAAACTACTATGTCACCAATATTTAATTCAGGGTGCACGGCTCCTGCCACACCTGTGAAAATGACACGTTCTACTTGGAATGAATCGATGAGGATTTGTGTCGTCACGGCAGCATTCACTTTGCCGACACCTGATTTGCAGAGCACGACATCCTTGCCTTCCATTTTACCTGTGTAATAGGTAATACCTGCTTTCGTGGCAGTAGTCGTCTCTTGCATCGCTTCCAAGTAAAGCGCGATTTCTTCATCCATCGCGCCGATAATTCCGTAACGCATTTCCCATCCCCCTCTTGCTGTCAATTGCCTACATCCCTTTGTAATCAAGCTTGCTCGGGCTTAGTGCTCTCCCGATACTCAATTCGATGCGGCAGCAGCACGACATGCTCTTCGACATTCTCGTTATTCATGTACTTGGTCAACAGTCGCATCGCCACCGCACCAATATCATACATTGGCTGTACGACAGAAGTCAGTCGTGGGCGTACCATTTCAACCAGACGAATATTATCGTGACCAATGACTTCGATGTCACCTGGTACGTTTAGGCCAGAATCTTGAATGGCGTGAATCGCGCCAATGGCCATCTCATCATTCGCTGCGAAAATCGCCGTTGGCGGATTTTTAAGAGCAAGAAAAGCTTTTGTAGTGGACAAGCCAGATTCATAAAAGTAGTTGCCTGTCGCAATCAGCTCTTCATCCAGCTCGATACCAGCATCTTTCAACGCCTTTTTATAGCCTTCATAGCGCATCAACCCTGCCAATGGATCGTTTGCAGGACCCGCGATCATCGCAATGCGCTTGTGCCCACGTGCCACCAATGCTTCCGTCGCATCGTATGCGGCTTGGAAATGGTCAATGCTAACCGATGGCAGTACGTTGTCCGCATCGCGAGTCGCGGCGAGTACAGTCGGTACAGTCGTACTTGTTAATGCCTGCAAATGATCTTCTTTGATTTCTGCGCCCAGGAACAGAAGCCCGTCCACCTGCTTTTCGAGCAAGGTATTAATGAGCTGCAATTCCTTTTCCATCCGTTGGTCAGAGTTACACAGGATGATGTTGTATTTGTACATGGTAGCGATATCTTCAATCCCTCGCGCCAATTCGGAGAAAAACAAACTGGAGATATCGGGGATGATGACACCAACTGTTGTTGTTTTTTTGCTAGCGAGTCCACGAGCAACCGCATTTGGTCGATATCCCAAGCGCTCAATCGCAGCCAATACCTTTTTTCGGGTCAAAGGCTTTACGTTGGGATTCCCGTTGACTACGCGGGAAACTGTCGCCATCGACACCCCCGCTTCTCTTGCTACGTCGTATATAGTAACCGGCATCATGCACCCTCACTTTCCCTATTTTTTGGTTTTCATAAGCGTTTTCATAAATATATGCACCTATGATACGACATGCCGTATGCCGTTGCAATCGTTTTTGACGGCTTGCGCACCCGTTACTTCATTAGTTTGTTCATCGTTTTCAAAAGCTCATCAATTACTTCATGATCGCCTTGCTGAATGCGATCCATCACACAGCTTTTCATATGTCCTTCTAGGAGCATTTTCCCAACCGCATTCAGTGCAGATTGCACGGCCGCAATTTGATTGAGAATGTCGTCGCAGTAGACATCCTTCTCTACCATTCCGCGAATTCCGCGAACTTGTCCCTCTACCCGATTCAGTCGGGAGATGAGATTAGACTTGATTTTATCCGGCCTTTCGGTGGACCGATCAGTCGAGCAGCATTGATGGTTGTCTTCCATATGGTCTATCCTCCTTCACCAATATCAGCACGTAATTCTAGCTTACTTGGTCGTCAGTGGTTCGTCAAATAAGAAAGGTCCTCCCGCGCGCAGGAAGGACCCTCAAAACGTACCAGAAAGGTATTTTTATGCTCTCGTTGCTACACTCTCGCCTTTGTACAGGCCAGAAGCGAGCAGTTCATCAACGAACTCGTTGAACTGTGGAATGTTCAGCTGTTGCTTCGCATCAGACAGTGCCACATCTGGATCTGGGTGAACCTCTACCATGATTCCATCAGAACCGACTGCGAAGCCTGCTTTCGCGCAAGGCAAGAGCAGATCACGACGACCTGTAGAGTGCGTCACGTCTACAAACACTGGCAAGTGCGTCTCTTGCTTGAGGAGCGGTACTGCAGAAATATCGAGCGTATTGCGTGTCGCTTTTTCATATGTGCGGATTCCACGCTCGCACAGCATGACTTGTGTGTTACCTTCGGACAGGATGTACTCTGCCGCGTAGATGAACTCTTCAATCGTAGCAGAGAGGCCACGCTTCAAGAGGATCGGCTTGTTCACACGACCTGCCGCCTTCAGCAGTTCGAAGTTTTGCATATTGCGAGCACCGATTTGGATAACATCGATGTATTTCGTCGCCATCTCAAGATCTGCTGGCGTCACGATTTCACTGATCGTTACGAGGTTGAATTCATCCCCGATACGCTTGAGGATTTGCAAGCCCTCTTCACCCAGACCTTGGAAGTCGTATGGCGAAGTACGAGGCTTGTACGCACCACCGCGCAGTGTGCGCAGTCCGCGTTTTGCGTGGTTTTCTGCTACTGCTCTTACTTGCTCGTAGCTTTCCACGGAGCATGGACCTGAGATGAGAATCGGATTTTTCCCTCCGAATTCAACACCTTTTACAGTGATAACTGTATCCTCTGCCTGTTTCTTACGGCTAACGAGGAGTACTTTTTTCTTATCGTCGTCTTGCAGAACTAATGAAGCTTGGAAAATTTGCTTGAACAAATGACGAATCGCATTGTCATTGAAAGGACCTTTATTATTTTCAACGAGCAGATTGAGCATTTGGCGCTCACGCTCTGGGTCAAAACGGTTGCTGCCCTGTTTTTCTTTTTCTTTGCCGAGCTCTTGAACCAAGGTTGCTCGTTTGTTGATCAATTCAAGAATTTGCAGGTTGATCTCGTCTATCTGCTTGCGCATGGTTTCGATTTGATCGTGTGCCATCTCTCTCCACTCTCCTCTTTTTATATAGGGATTTATCGATAAATTAGGGTAATTATAATCGATTCAAACACCCTTGTCAGCAGTTTAGCGCCAAAAAGCGCGAAAGTAAATTTTTTCTGTTTTTTTATCTTTTCCAATTATTCGTCAAACAGAAGAAGATTCCTTGATTCGACAGGATTCTTTCCCTTTTGAATCGAATAGTTTTGGATATATGTTCTAGCTAAAAGTGATTGTTCCTTTCCGATACAGTCCAAAATCACCGATAAGTATTGTAAAGACTTTTTGAACAACCTCTTACAAGGAGTGACCTACTTTTGTCTGACATCACAGCCCCTGAGCTTATTTTTTCATTAGATATTGGAACGCGCAGCGTCGTCGGCCTGATTGTGGAAACGACCGGCGAGCAGTACCGAGTATTGGACTGCGCAATTCGAGAGCACGATGAACGCTCCATGCTCGATGGGCAAATTCACGATATTGTCGCCGTAGCTAAGGTGATTCAACAAATAAAAAATGAACTGGAGGGAAAATATGGAAAACTGCATCAGGTAGCGGTCGCTGCTGCCGGTCGGTCATTGCGCACCCGCCGCGTTCGTGTGGACATGCCGTTAGCTAGACATGCCTTCATCTCGCGTGAAGATGTTGTCGCTTTGGAGTTTTCCGCTGTACAGGAAGCCCAAGCCGCATTAGCTCAAGAGCTAAAAGATCAAGACGTTACCCGCTATTACTGCGTCGGTTACAGCGTCGTCAATTACCATCTGGATGGAGAGTTGATTGGGAGTCTAATTGACCAGCGGGGTGACATAGCCAGCGCAGATGTGATCGCAACGTTCCTTCCACGCGTGGTTGTCGACTCGTTGATTGCTGCTCTGAAACGATGCGATTTGGAAATGCAGGCATTGACACTTGAGCCTATTGCGGCGATTAATGTCCTGATTCCTGTGACCATGCGCCGCCTGAATATCGCATTGGTGGACATCGGGGCAGGTACTTCTGACGTAGCGCTGACTGAGGACGGGGCGATTACCGCTTACGGCATGGTACCTGTTGCAGGCGATGAAATCACGGATGCGCTCATGAACGCCTTTCTCATGGATTTTCCGATGGCAGAAGAAGTGAAGCGTCTCTTATCCACCGAGGAGTCTGTCACCTTCACCGACATTCTCGGCATGGAGCATACGATGAGCGCTGCCGAGGTAACGAGTGCGATTGAAGCAGACATCCAGCAACTCGCCGATAAAATTGCTTTTAAAATATTGGAGCTCAATGGAAAAGCTCCGCAAGCGGTCATGCTGATCGGCGGCGGCAGCCTCACCCCTGGGCTTACTGGAAAAGTCGCTCAGGTCTTGAATATTCCTGCCGCCCGTGTTGCTGTCAGAGGCGGCGATGCGATCAAGCAGTACGTCGGAGACAATCCTGCGCTCAGTGGACCTGAGTTCGTAACGCCAGTCGGTATCGCTGTTGCTGCGCGCCGTCATCCATTGCGTTATGTAACTGTTACGGTCAATGATGCTCCTGTGCGCATTTTCGATTTGCGAAAAATGACTTTGGGTGATGCGCTCATTGCATCTGGATTGGATATCCGCCGTCTGTATGGTCGCCCCGGATTGGCGATGACAGTCACCGTAAACGGACGGATGAAAATGATTCCGGGTGGTCATGGGACGGCGCCGGTGATTGAGCGCAACGGAGAGAGCGTCAGTCTCGACACGCCAATCAATGACGGGGACCAAATCACCGTAGTGGCAGGTACAAATGGCGATGATGCACGCGTGTTTGCCAAAGATTTATTCGATGAGCTGGACACGCTTGAATTGATCTGCAATGACCGTCCCTACTCGCTCGGTCCAGTCGTACATGTTAACGGAGCGGTTGCTACTCTCGATACATTGATCTCTGATCGTGCCGAAGTGGACATCCACCTTCCACGCACCGTCTATGAAGTACTGGAACTCGCAGAACTAAAAACGTCAGCGGAATCAGGCTTGCGATTTTCTGTGAATGGACAAGATTATTCGATCCCGTCCCGTATTGAGGTGATCGAGCTGAACGGAAGACCAGCAGCTTTGACAGATATCGTCCGACAAGGTGATGTCCTCGTATATCGGCTGAATGAAGTCCCTGCCCCTTCCATACAAGATGTCATCCCCTTGGAAGAATGGGTACAGGAGACTATGATCGTACACTTCAACGGTGAACGGGTTGTTTTGCCTGTCGCACAGGTAACGATAACCGTAGACGGAAAAGCGGCGAATGCCTCTGATCCCGTGAGTGAAGGTTCCGACATCACGGTAAAATCCTCACCTGCGTCTACACCTGTGTTTAGCGACGTCTTCCGTTTTGTCGATGTTTCCTTGGAAAAGCCCGACCGTGAGAGCATCTCCGGATTCGTCATGCTCGTCAACGGCGAACAAGCCAACTTCCAGACAGAATTGAAAAGTGGAGACAAGTTGGAGCTATTCTGGGAATAGTCTCTCCAGCCCTCTTTTTCTCCATGCAAAAAGCCGGATTCACCTCGCTTATAAGGTGTCCCGGCTTTTTGATTACGCGTTGAGCGCCTGGCCAATCGCGTCCTTTGTAATTTTCCAGTGAGACGTGTGCCATTTTACTTCACCGTTTTCCAGCAAAAAGATTTGCGGGGATTCGTGCTTGATGGAAAAACGATCCGCTACGGCGTTGGAGACAGGGCGATCCTCTCGAACCAGAATGACCGCAGATTCCACTTGATTGTCCAGCAAGTACGCCTGAAACTCTTCATAAGCGGACGTACTGATTGGGCAAATTGTGCTATGCTTAAACAATAGCTTTTTCCCATTTTTCGCTACGAACTCATCCAGCTCTTCAATGGAGTGAAGCTGTTTTTGTGACATGATTCATCTCTCCTTATCTTATGTGCCTATCAGTATACATAAGTCCAAGCAGCAAAGTCTACATTTGCGGTGCAGTGGTGAAATGAAAAAAGAGATACCTTCTTACAGGCATCTCTTTATCCTTATACCATAATTTTCGTGAGACGTTCGCGTAGCTCCAGCATCCATTTTTCATCGCCAAGGGACTGCGCCAACAAAAACAGATCCAATAGCTCGTTGACTTTTTCACCAAGTAATTCTCTTACGGTCGAATTCACCTTCTCATTAGCAATCAATACCAATAAGTTGGATAACTCTGACATCTCTTCGAATTCGACTGCCTGGCGCTGCGGATGTTGGCCCAGTTCCTCCATGAGTGACTTTAAATCATCCTTAATCACATCTACCACTTGGGAATGGTCGCAGTCTTCGTCCACGCAGACGTGTACAGGTACATTCATGATTTTAACCCGTTTCCGGTACACGACGTTGCGCAGCTCGATCTCCATTTCGTTCCCGCAGCGGCTGCATTTCTTTTGCACGGTGTTCACCCCTATATCTACTTATGTATGCCTCTCATACTATTCGAGAATCCTCCTTTCAATCCTGCTAAAGAGTAGGTGGTACTTGGTGGATATAGAGTCAGATATAGACTTAGAGTCAACATAGTGCAGGAGAAGAAAAAGCACAGTTCTCTTTGACTCTGACACGCCAGCATGGGGGATTCACTGTCCGTCTCCACTTCAAAAAGGGGACCGTCGAGCCAGAGCCACCTGCCCTGTGCTTTTTCTTCTCACCAGCTTTATGTATTCATCGGTACCTTTTAAAACTTGCAACAACTTAAACATACGAAAAAGACGATGCCAACAAGTAGCATCGTCTTTCCTTTGCGATCAAACTTCAATCTCAAGCGTAGATGGCGTTTACTTTTTCACAATGCGGACAAACAGCGACTTTCCCTGCTTTTCCGTCTTCATCTTCTACACGGTAGCCAGTAATTTGCTCGGAAAAACAAAACAGACATTCTGTATTGAAGTCCATATCGTACTGCGCTTTCCACACAATGGATTTAAAGTCTTCTCCAACATTAATCGTAATTTGGACCAAATCATGCTGCAGGCTCGATAATGATCTTTGCATCACATAAACATCCTTTCATACTTGCAAAGTCTTTTGGTATCCTCTAGCTTTTCCTGCTTTTCAGAATAATAAACATCGAGAATGGCAAGAGTAGGAAAAACGAGAGATTCCCAAAACAATTTTCTCAAAAATGGGCGGATGCCCGGTTCGGTCCTATGCGATCACCCATATGTTGTAGATGTAAGCACAAGAGGCTTAACACACATATGAGGAGGATGTTTATTCGATGAGCGGCATCTTTAATGGAGAATTCGACGGCTTCACTCTGGTTTTGATTCTTTTCATCCTGCTGGTTATTATCGGGTGCAGCTGCGACTAATCTTTCTTCCCCGAAGATATAGCCATATTCAGCAGGTCCTTGCATATACATGAAATACCGAATCCTTCAAGCGCGTTTCCTCCGTAAGCTACCCTCGCCAGTGGGTAGCTTTTTTCTGTTTGAGTTGTGTACAATGGATAAGAATGATATGGAAAGTGAGGGATCCCCTTCCTATGAAAGATCCACGAATTGAAAAACTGGCTGACGTCCTCGTCAATTATTCAGTGACTGTCAAGCCTGGTGAAAACGTTTTAATTTACTCCATTGGCGACGTTACCGATCTGACAAAAGCCGTAATTGCCAAGGTATACGAAGCTGGGGGAAATCCGTTTGTTCAACTGATCGACCAATCCGTTCAGCGCGAACTTTTGATGGGTGCCAACGAAACACAATTGGGTATCATGCGTGAAGCAGATGTGGCTTTCATGAAGCAAATGGATTGCTACATTGGCATCCGCGGCGGAGACAACATCAGTGAGCTCTCTGATGTGCCTGGAGACAAAATGCAACTGCACTCCAAGCTGTTAGCGCGTCCTGTACTGGATATTCGCGTACCGCATACCAGATGGGTTGTGCTTCGCTATCCAAATGCATCTATGGCTCAATTGGCTAATATGAGCACCGCCGCTTTCGAAGATTTCTATTTCAAAGTGTGTACCCTTGATTACGGCAAAATGGATAAAGCCATGGACAGCCTGGTCGAGCTGATGGAGAAAACCGACAAGGTACGTATCGTAGGGCCAGGCACCGACCTGACCTTCTCCATCAAAGATATCCCGGCAATCAAATGTGCAGGTGAAGCCAACATCCCTGATGGAGAAGTATTCACTGCTCCTGTCCGTGATTCCGTCAACGGTACGATTGCGTACAACACGCCATCTCCTTACCAAGGCTTTACTTACGACAATATCAAGCTGACCTTTAAGGATGGCAAAATTGTCGAAGCAACTGCCAACGATACAGAGAAGATCAATGAAGTCTTTGATACTGATGAAGGTGCCAGATTCGTTGGGGAATTTGCGATTGGTGTGAATCCGTACATCCAAAACCCGATGAAAGACATCCTCTTCGACGAAAAAATCGATGGAAGCTTCCACTTTACACCAGGACAGGCATACGACGAAGCGTTTAACGGAAACAAATCCTCCGTGCATTGGGACTTGGTTATGATTCAACGCCCTGAGTGGGGCGGTGGAGAAATTTGGTTTGACGATCGCCTGATCCGCAAAGACGGACGTTTCGTTGTACCAGAGCTCGAATGCCTCAATCCAGAAAACCTTAAATAAATAAAAATAAGCGAAGGGCTCATTGTTCACAAGACATGAGCCCTTCGCTTTATGTGGCTAAACAGAATAAGCTGGTTG
This sequence comes from Brevibacillus sp. FIR094, assembly GCF_050477165.1. Taxonomy (NCBI): domain Bacteria; kingdom Bacillati; phylum Bacillota; class Bacilli; order Caryophanales; family Paenibacillaceae; genus Brevibacillus; species Brevibacillus sp. FIR094. The sequence continues at coordinate 27,556 of NZ_JBEAES010000034.1, forward strand.
TTTCAACAAGGAAGTCATTTTTTGTTCCATAAAGGAAATCGTTGACTCCAGATGATGAATGGTATACTCCCAGCAAAAACGTTGATATTCGTCAAAATTCACTTCCAGCTTTTTATAAGAGGCCTTACTTTGTTGGAGCAATTGACGTTGCGTATCTAAACAGCCCTCTAACAAATCCTTTTGTTCGTCGATCGTGCGGCTCTTGCCGAAGAAAATCTTAACCAGCATATCTGAACGCAATACTGGCGGCAAGATAGGCGTCTGGATTTCTTGACGGAAAGATTGTTTTCCGGCTTCTGTAATACGGTACAAAATCTTGTTCGGCTTGCCAGACTGAATGATTTCTTGCTTCGTTACGAAGCCTTCTTCCTCCAGTTTGCGCAATGCTGGATAAATAGCACCAAAGCTAGCGTCATAAAAGAATCCAATGCTGTTTGTAAACGCTTGCTTAATATCGTAGCCACTCATTTCCCCATAGCTCAAGAAACCCAGTATGATCGTTTTAACATCCATCTCTTCGCATCCTCCGTTACCGTTCTTTTTCTCTCTCTAGCGGCTAGGACTTAGCCTTTATGTTCAAAATATTCTTTAACTACATGTTATTATAAATGCATTTAAATAATTATACCAATGCTATTTCTTTATTATATCAATCAAAATTAATGATATATCCTTCATGTGACTAGAAATTGGGCGTCCCTTCCCTCTCCACTCCCCATAAGATGATACATACCTATCTGCTGTAGGGGGAGAGATCGGTGAAAAGTAAAAAATGGTCCCAATATACGCGGGTAAAGTACCCTGTGAGCAGCAGCAGTCTGCACCCATTCAATTTCTTCGTTCCCATTGTCGAGCGAGTTCAAGAAGGAGTAGTCTCCATCGTGACCGAGGATGCTCCCCATTCCAAAGACGTGGATTCGTTAATTCGCAGCCTCATTGATCAAGAGGATAATTCACCACCCACGGAACGAAGCTTTGGCTCCGGATTTCTTTTTCATCCGAAAGGGTATATCTTGACGAGCGAGCATGTCATCGGCAAATCCAAAAACATTTTCGTGAAGCTATATAACGGTAGGGTGTTTGAAGCCAAACGCATTATAGCCGATCGAGTCCGGGATTACGCCGTCATCAAAATTGATGCAGACTGCAAGCTATATCCGCTGCCACTAGGCAACTCTTCTCATACAAAAGTAGGAGAATGGGTCATCAGCGTCGGTTCTCCATCTGTATTCAAAGAGACAAAAAACGAGCCTAGCCCCGGGCCAAATACAGCGCAAATTGAACGGGACGAGCGATCGCCTTTTTGTATAGCTCCATGTTACCCATCTGGCGAAAAACCTCTCTCCCCGGCTTGGGGTTCACTTCGATTAACCACGCACGTCCGTCCACATCCACCCCAATATCCAGACCGAATTCCATCATGCGACCGAAATAATCCTCGAGCGTGTTTGCTACATCGAGAGCAAGCTGATAACATTCCTGTTTGATCAGTTCTCCCCGCTCCTCTCCAAATCGCCTGGACATAAACCATTCAAAGGGAATCGCTCTGCCTCCCCCATGCAAATTGGAAGTAGCACTGCCGTTGTCCCCCATACGTACTGCGCAGCCTGTCACCACCCATTCCCCACGCTCGTCCTTTTGAATCAATAGCCGTACATCGGCGACATGCTTGCGTAGCAGTCCCAGATCCAAACCTTGCTGCACCAGGAAATTGCCATCGCGAATGCGTTGCTCCTCCACCCACGTTTTGACCCATTTTTCCACGCCCTCCACCGTATCAATCCGAGTTACATGATGGTTATGCTTTTTGTCACGTCCGGAGAGGCTATAGTCCTTGCCGCTGCTCTTCACTCTGAGGATGCTTCTTCCCCCTGTGCCATTGCCTGGCTTGACATAGACGAGTCCATGGCGTGCGAGCATGTTTCGGACCATCCCTTTTTCGTAAATATGCGTCTCCGGAATCCAGCGTTTGACGCGTTCATCGGAAGCGAGCAGATTCGTCACTCTCCATTTCTTACTGAACGGACTGTTTGCAAAGAAAAACAGATCGCTATTCCGCAGCCGGATATACTCCTTTACCCTACGTCGGTACCGATCGATTACAACTTCTGGCCAAGGGAAAGATTTACTTATCCAGCCCCCGTTCGGTTTTGGGATGAAGCCCTTGATCTTTCTGGCAGGAACATTGACGTCCTGATGCGAAAACAGGTAGATTTCTGCGCCTAGCTTTTGCCCTGTTTGAACCAGCTTTCGCAAATAATCTGGTTCCTCAAAGCGTACACCCTCCCGCCAGGTTAAAATGCCGATTACCCGTTTTGAAAGCATCGTAACACCCTCTTCGCTTCTTATTTCGCGATTAGTGTATGTGTGGACACCTTATAGGGAAACATTTGTCCATGAAAACGGGCTTGACTTCTCAGCCACTGACAAAGTGTCATTCCAACTTTTCGTTACTTACTTTTTTCAAGCTTATCTGTTAGAATAAAGGGCAACAATAATGCTGCTAGATAGAGGTGACGCCGATATGAGTCAAGATTTTTCTGGCGAACACATGTGTCCAAAATATGAATGTGCAATAAACGTCCTCGGAAAGCGCTGGACCGGCCTGATTATTCATGTGTTGCTACGTGGGACTGTACGTTTCAAAGATATCCGCGAAATGGTTCCGCATATGAGCGATAAAATGCTCTCTGAAAGGCTGAAAGAGCTGGAGGAGCTAGAGATTTTGGAGCGCAAAGTGTACCCAGAGATCCCGGTTCGCATTGAATACGAATTGACCGAAAAAGGAAAAGATCTGCGTCCTGTCATTGATTCCATTCACGAATGGGGTCAAAAATGGATGTAGCATAACCCCACTTGTCCAAGACGGATAAGCGGGGTTTTTTATTTGCGGTCAGGCATAAGCTCCTCCCTTTTGCTGTACACTCTAGCAACCCAAGGTGAAGGGAGGGCGGGCGATGCGAACGGCCGTCTACATTCGTGTCAGTACGGAGGATCAGGCACGTGAAGGATTTTCGATTCCCGCTCAAAGGGAAAAGCTGCTCTCGTATGTTCACTCCCAAGGTTGGGAAGTCCATGCAGTCTACTCAGATGAAGGCGTGAGTGCCAAAGATACGAATCGCCCCGCACTTGGTCAGCTCCTGCAGGATGTCCGAACGGGTGAAATCGATGTTGTTCTCGTCTATCGACTCGATCGACTTACTCGCTCTGTCCTTGATCTGTATCAGCTCCTACAGGAGTTCGATCGACATGCGGTACACTTTAAAAGCTGCACCGAGGTATATGATACGACTACGGCAATCGGGCGACTGTTTATTACCTTAGTAGCTGCCCTCGCACAATGGGAACGGGAAAACCTGGCGGAACGGGTCAAGCTGGGGATGAGCCAGATGGCAAGAGAACGAAAACGACCAGGAGGACCTGCACCGTATGGATACAATCTGGTACGAGGAACGCTGGTCGTGAATCAAAAGGAAGCAGCTGACGTACGCAGCATGTTCGAGCGCTATGATCGAGGCGAATCCCCACGCGAAATCGCTGAATGGGCGAATTATTCCGGATTGCGCGGGAAAAATGGCGCTTCATGGAGTGCAAGTGCCGTACTTCGACTGTTAAAAAATCCGGTCTATCATGGTGCGTTGCGTTGGAATTACACCGACGCCGATCAACAACGGAATGACCCGGAGGAATGGATTATCGAAGAGGCGACTCACCCAGCCATCATCGATAATCCATGTTTCTCGCGTGTACAGGAGCGGATGAGTGCTCGCGGAACAAGCCATCCCCGTATTCTCAGTTCCCGCTACCTCTTTTCCGGATTACTGTACTGCTCGCGTTGCGGCTCCTCTATGCGCGGGAAAACAACCACAATCACGGGAAAAGGGGAAAAACGTTACACGCACCGCTACTATTTATGTAAAAACAAGCTTACCGGTACGTGTGATGCTCCTGCCATACGTGAGGATCGCTTAGAAAAAGCCATTGTACACGAGCTGATGCAGCATTCGCCAGAGTCAATCGCTACGTTGAAGGAAGTGTATCAGACTGTGTTACAGACGAATTCCCGCGCTCCCGCGAAAGAAACCGAGGAACAGCTGCAAATTCGGAGGCAGCGCTGGGAACAAGCTTATGAAGAGGGATTCCTTACTCTCCCTGCCTTACGAGAGAAAATCAGTGCATTGGAGATGGCTGTAAAAGAACAGAAAAAAGGACAACCGCTAGATCTAGATGCGCTTTCCAATTGGAATCTCATTTGGATGCACGCTAATGAAAAAGAACGGCGATTGCTCGTATGCACACTTATCCAACGTGTTGACGCGGAAGCAACAGACACTGCCTCTAGTCAGAAAAATCGAGAGGTTTGCCTGCATCTATTGTCTTTTCACTAAAATGAAAATTGCCCCTGATTTTGTCTGTATGGCGACAGGTGGTTCCCCACTTGGTTTGGAAAATTCTGTGACAGCGGGAATCATCAGTGCCAAAAACCGCCGCTTACAGGTTGCGAAGCGAATGTACGAAGAAATTTTTCAGACGGATGCTGCCATTAACCCAGGTAATAGCGGAGGTCCACTCATTAATTTGAATGGGGAAGTCGTTGGCCTCAATGCATTCATCATTCAATCCAGCCAATGCTTGGGCTTCGCCATCGGGATTGACGCCCTCAAAGTGCAACTGGAGCAATACGTATTCAAGTGAGAAGCAAACGATTCAACAAAAAAACCCCGTCTAGGAGGACGGGGATTGCTTCTCTAATGCAATAAGATATATATTTGGACCTTCTGTGTTGATTTGTTCTTCTGCCTGTTTTAATTGTTGCAGCTGAGCGGCCGTAAGCTGTGCGATAGGCAGTTCACCCAAACGATTCTGTTCCATGCGTCATTCCTCCGTTTGTCAGACTCACGAAGGTAGTCTGCCCGATCTGGAGAGTATGTATTTACGCAGTGAGATCAAAAGCTTTGGCAATCGCAGAACACGAACGCTTGCAGAAAACGATGGGCAGCTCGCGATCTTTGGCTTGGTTTTTCACTGTTTTGGCCAAGTTGTGATTGACGAAATCAGTCAACACCAAAATCATGTGGATGCCAGCCGGAATTTTCACCCCGGTTTGCGAGCTTTTCCGTCCAGTTACGTGGTGAATGTCCTTGAAGCCTTGCCCTTGCAGAAGTTCGATAATATTACCCAGGCGATCTCCGCCTATTACTAAAATGGATGACATAACTTGTTACCTCCTTAAATTTAGGTAATGTAGGATTTATGTTTTCTTCTCAGAATGTTAATTGATAATGAATATCACTCTTATTGATAAATATTATCATTCCCAATTGCCTTTGACAATACTCTCCATGATAACTTTTTTGTCAAAAAACAAAACTAGAAACGAAGCCCCTAAGCAAAGCCACGGCGCTCTAGCACTCCCGCCCTCTTTTCCAAATTACACCGCACCATATTCTTCGTAATCATAGGAAATTGTACATAGGTGTTGCCCGGGTGTTTTTTCCAACGTTATAATGAAAAAATAGATTGTGAATGAGGAGGTGGCGTAGGGTGCAAGAAATTACACAGCTGCACGCCATTTTTGATCGCACCAAAGGTTATATCAACAGCTTCATGGGTGTTATCCAGCCGATTATCGACGCGGCAACGGACGAGCATACTCGTCTCTACTACCATCATATTTTGGAAGAAGAAGAACAGCGCATGGGTCGCTTGCAGGAATTGGTTCCCTACCTGGAGAAACTATCCTCAGGAAAAAGCCTGGATCAGCTAAGTGATCGCGACCTCTCGCAAATGTTGTCCGATGTGAATCTGGAACGTTTTGGACTGCACAATTTCCGCGAGCATCTGGAGCTCTCTCTGTATGAATTCAAGGATGACGAAACACGTCAGCTCCTGGATGGCATGCGTGAAAAGACGCATACAGACTATTTGACAGTCAAAGAGATCATGGCGAGCATGAGCCAACGATTCTCTGATGCGGCTCATCCTGATCTCACTGATCACGATGAGGGGCACGACATTCATCAGGTAGATCATTTGAAAGCTTCGGCTTCCGCTCCTCACGGTGTTGCTTCCGTGATCAAGCATTCCGCCCCTGCAGTTTCTGGCAAAAAAGGACTGACAGTTGGCAGCTTGAAAGGAATGTAGCGAATCGGAAATCCTGAAATGACATGGAGGTTACACTATGGACAAGCTTCGCAAATACCCAGACTCTCCCTTGACGACTGAAGAATGGAACCAACTGGACGCAACTGTCGTTGACATGGCTCGCCGCCAGCTGGTAGGACGTCGTTTTATCGATATTTATGGACCATTGGGTGAAGGCATCCAAACCATTACCAACGATGTATATGAGGAATCGCGTTTTGGCGGTCTCTCCCTGCGCGGAGAATCCCTGGAAATGACACAGCCTAGCCGCCGTGTCAGCATGACGATCCCAATCCTCTATAAGGATTTCATGCTCTACTGGCGCGATGTTGCCCAAGCACGCACACTGGGCATGCCTTTGGACATGAGCGCGGCTGCCAACGCAGCTGCTGGTGGTGCACTGATGGAAGACGATCTGATCTTCAACGGTGCTGCTGAATTCGATCTCCCTGGTCTGATGAACGTAAAAGGCCGCCTCACTCATCTGAAGAGTGATTGGATGGAATCTGGCAATGCGTTTGCCGATATCGTGGAAGCGCGCAACAAGCTGTTGAAAATGGGCCACAGCGGTCCGTATGCACTTGTTGTTTCTCCTGAGCTCTACTCCCTCTTGCATCGCGTGCACAAAGGCACCAACGTGCTTGAGATCGAGCATGTTCGCAATCTCGTTACAGATGGTGTCTTCCAATCTCCTACCATTAAAGGCCGTTCCGGCGTATTGGTAGCGACTGGCCGCCACAATCTCGACCTGGCGATTGCAGAAGACTTCGACTCCGCATTCCTCGGAGACGAGCAAATGAACAGTCTGTTCCGTGTATATGAGTGCGTTGTATTGCGGATCAAGCGCCCAAGCGCAATTTGCACCTTGGAAGAAACAGAAGAATAGGAAGCCCTTTGGCACACCCATTGACGTTTTTCGTTGTGGGTGTGTTTTTTCATCCTTGAAATATGTAACAAATCACTTATAATAAGAACGTACGTTCCGAACTTTCGAAACAATCTGACGTAAATGTCGTTGGGGGGCTTTTTATGAGATGCGAAGTCAATGGCGTTAACCTTTATTATGAGGAGATCGGAAGCGGTTTTCCTGTCGTGATGATTCACGGTTTTTCACTTGATCACCGCTGCATGACTGGTTGTCTGGAACCAATTTTTGAGAAACGCTCAGGATACCGACGACTTTACATAGACCTGCCCGGAATGGGACAAACGGAAAACTACGAACATATCCACACCACGGACGATATTGTGGAGGTTGTCCTCGCTTTCATCGATCAGCTCATTCCAGGTGAACCCTTTTTCATTGCGGGTGAATCATACGGCGGATATCTTACACGAGCAGTTATCGAGAAGCGCCGGGATCAAGTGAAGGGCGCCCTGTTCATCTGCCCGAACGTCATTCCTGATAAAGAAAAGCGCACACTGCCGGATAAACCCGTCTTAATAGAGGAGCCTTCTCTCTGGGAGAAGTTGAGTGAGACGGAGCGAGCGGAGTTTGAGCCGATGGCGGTAGTAGCTACTGAATATACGTGGAACCGCTATAAAAAAGAGATTGTCGACGGCTACATGCTATCTGACCCTTCTTTCCTCAGTAAAATCAGACAGTCATATGGTGTGTCCTTCCCATTGGATACGGCCCCCTTTCCCCACCCGAGTCTTTTTGTTGTGGGCAAACAAGATCATTCTGTCGGCTATCGCGATATTTGAGATATCATCGAAGGCTATCCTCGCTCTTCTTTTGCCGCACTCGATTGTGCTGGGCACAACTTGCAGATTGAGCAGCCGCTTCTGTTTACAGAGCTTGTGAATGAATGGCTGGATCGGGCGCAAAGAGAGCTTTCCCTGTAAACATGCATCAAAAAAGACAACCAGCTCAATGGCAATGGTTGTCTTTTTGCTTCTATTAAACATTTGTCACCAGCGATTCACTATAAGCGTGGAATGCTTTGCCCAGTCGTGAAATCGCAAGCTCTGTGTCTTCTCGGTTCAAGAGTGTATAGTTCAAGCGCATCGTATTAACTTGCGGCTCTGCTGCATAAAACGGCTTCCCTGGTACGAATGCCACGCCTTCCTTTACGGAACGGGACAGCAGCTTCTCAGCATCGACGTGCTCAGGAAGATTCACCCAGAGGAACATCCCGCCTCTTGGTTTTTCCCACTGTACACCCTCCCAGTTTTGCGCAACCAAGAGCTCATGCATCCATTCCATGCGTGCCTTGTAGGACTCGCGGATTTTCTCAATGTGGCGCTCCAGATCAAAGCGGGACAAAAGCTCATACAGAGCGTACTGGTCGATTGTGCTCGATTGCAGATCAATTGCTTGCTTCGCCTTCACCATCATTTGAATCACACGTGTATCTCCAATGGCCCATCCGGTACGCAAACCTGGCGCGACAATTTTGGAAAAAGTACTGGTGTACACTACACAGGAATCGGTCGGATGCTCATCCAGTGAGAAGATCGAGCGGTACGGTGCCTCCCCATCGAATTGGATCTCTCCATATGGATCGTCTTCCAAGATGAGAATGTTTTGCGCCTTACATTGACGAAGCAAGCCGAGACGGCGCTCGAGACTCCATACCTTTCCTGTCGGGTTCGCAAAGGTAGGAATAACGTACACCATTTTCGGGCGATACTGGGCAATTTTTTTCGCCAGATCGTCCAAATCCATCCCATCAGCATCACCGTCTACAGGGATCGCTTTGATTCCCCGGAATTGAAATAACTGAACGGCCGCCAAATAAGTAGGGTTTTCAACAAGAACAACATCGCCTTCGTCTAAATATACACGACACAACAAGTCTACTGCTTGCTGAGAGCCCGTTGTGATGATCATATTATCTACACCGACGTTCATATGCTTTTGCTTCATGCGGGATGCAATCCACTCACGAAGCGGCAAGTATCCATCAGTTAATCCGTACTGCAGAGCTTTTGCTCCTTGTTCGAATGCGCGATTGAATGCTTCACGCATCTCTGCTATTGGAAAAGAATCCTCTGCTGGCAGTCCACCTGCGAGCGAGAGCACTTGATTGCCTTGGGTCAGCTTCAAGATTTCCCGGACAGCCGAGGAGGATAGTGCTTCGACAGATTTTGAAAATGAGTACTCCATGTTCCGTTCCCCCTTGATTTTGCTTATCCTTGTTTTATCACTGTCCACAGCGTAAGTCCAATCCTTGCTAGCTATGAGCGGATAGGTTTTGACTATGTCGAGCGGTTGTTCAATCGTTAGTCTTGACACACTGCATGCAAAAAACCCCTCTTCGTCTCAAACGAAAAGGAGTCCATATGTATGGGCTATATTTTCCTAGGCGATGCGGAACACACGCGGTTTCTCTGTGTGTGGGAGGAAAGAGAGGTCTACATGCGTGGACGCTTCTTCCATGCCAATATCACTTGCCAACAGCAATGCCTCTTCTTGGAAGGTCGGCGTACAGCTACCTTCATTCAGTTCACAGAGACGCTTCAATCGCTTCAGTCTCTCTGCGGATTTCTCTACTCTCATGCATTCATTCGTAAGCTCACAAACGTTGACGTGACGAGCATCAGCGATCATGCTGATATCATTCACATGGACAATCAGTCTTTTGCCTTCTTCCGTAACAAATCCGATCGAGCAAAAATGCGCACCTGACATTTCCAAACGAGTGAGAACAGCATTGGCGTAAACTTCTCCCGTCCGCAGACGAATCTGGCCTGCTTCAATGGCTCCGCCGATTTTCCGCTCGTTGGCGATCACCGTATACATATCCGTGTAACCGTTAATCTGATAGCGCATGGTACCCTCCCGCTCTCGCTGAGACTAATTATCATTAACAATGTCATCGTATAATGAAAATCATTATCTGTCAATAATGAGAATGATTTTTATTCTAGAATAAAAAAGCCACACTCCATTTCTATGGTAGTGTGGCCAAATTACCTCGCCTTTATTTTGTTTTCGTAAATAACCCCAACCGCTCAATTCGCTGAACCGCTTCCGCGAGACGATCTTCATTTGATAGCAAAGCCGCTCGCACATAGCCCTCACCTGTCGGACCAAAGCCATTTCCTGGCGCTACAACGACATGCGCTTTTTCCAAAAGCAGGTCAGAGAACTCCACGGATGTGAAGCCACTTGGAACAGGAAGCCAAGCAAAAAACGAACCTTGAGATGGTGGTGCCTGCCAGCCAATCCGATGCAGATTGGAGTACAAGGCATTGCGGCGGCTTTCGTAGACAGCGACGAGATCGCGAACGCACTGCTGTGACTCCGTCATCGCTTTGGCTGCCGCCATCTGTACCGCTCCGAACAGACTGACGAAATAATGGTCCTGAATGAGGTTAATCAGACGAACCAGCTCGCGATTTCCTACCATAGCACCGACACGCCAGCCTGCCATGTTGTACGTTTTGGACAAGGTATAAAATTCTACACCCACTTCTTTTGCACCCGGAACCTGCATGAAGCTGACTGGCTTTTTCCCGTCATAGCTGATCGCCCCGTAGGCGAAGTCGTGGCAGACGACGATTTCATGTTTTCGAGCAAAACGAATGGTTTCCTCATAAAACTCGAGTGGTGCGTTGACTGCTGTCGGATTGTTCGGATAGTTGAGAAACATCAGTTTCGCTCGATCCAAATCAGCTTGGGAGAGCTGGCTGTAGTCTGGCAAAAAGTCATTTTCCGCCTTCAATGGCATCATGACCATCCGTCCATTTACGACTGCAACCCCCGACCAATAATCCGGATAACCTGGGTCTGGAACCAGTGCAACATCGCCTGCGTTCATCAGGACTTGGCAAATCTCTACGAGTCCGGTTTTGCTGCCGAACAATATCGCTACTTCTTCCTCCGGATCGAGGTCCACATCAAATTCTTGCTTATACCAATGTTTCACTGCCTGCTTCAGTTCCACGCGTCCCTGAAAAGGCGGATATTTGTGATGGAGTGGTTGTGCCGCTTGCGCCTGTAATTCTTCAATAATGTGTGGCGGTGTCGGCAAATCAGGATTGCCCTGCCCCAGGTTAATGACGTCATGGCCTTGCGCAATGACCTTGTTTACTTTTGCCACCAGGGTCGCAAAAAACTGGGTAGGGAGTCGATCAATCATGTCGGAGGGTTGAATGCGCATCTTTCTTCCATTCCTTTCTTGGGCCCAATACAATAAAACCCCCTTTTTCCATACAGAAAAAGGGGGAGATCAGCTTGGTCACGTCCTTATCTGTCAGGAAAAAATCCTGCTGGAATTGGCACAGCATCTGTCCATCACATGGAACAGATCCGCTGCCGGGCTTCATAGGGCCAGTCCCTCCACCTCTCTGAATAAGTCAAACACACGGAATATACTGTTTTTTCGTCTATATCATACTACTTGAGCACGTAAACCGTGTCAAGATACTTGATTCTGTACGGGTACCTGATGCCTTCTTTTTTGAAAAGATGTGTGGAAGGCAAAGAATGCGACAGACAACAGACACAAGCCTGCCATTACGAACAATAATCCCTGCGCATGAAACGATTGGAAAATGAAGGCGCCGAGCAGTGGTCCGAGCATCCGCCCTGCTGATCCAGTCCCTGCTATCAGACCTTGAATGAAGCCTTCTCGTCCCTCTGGCGTAAACTGTGCAGCTACTGCCGGCACCGCTGGCCACACGAGCATTTCTCCCAGCGTCATGATGAACATGCCTGCCACAAAGCCTGCATAAACCGTTGATTGCGACAGAATCAACATCGACAAGGCAAAGATATAAGCGCCCAAGAGCATTTGTGCTTTTAACGTACGGGCAAAGCTTCGAATGACCCACGCAATCAATGGCTGACCAAACAGGATCAAACCGCCGTTCAGCGTCCACAACAGACTGTATTGACGTAGTGAAATGCCAAGGGATTGCATGTAGGCCGACAGCACCGTTGTCCATTGTACATAGACAATCCAGCTAATTAATAGCCCCCCGCATAATAGCAGCAATGCTCCCCATACGACCTTGGTCTCTTTCTGTGGTTCTCGTAGAAGCTCTCCCTCTGCTTGTTCGGGAGTAGTCGTCTGCAATTGACGTTTTTGCTCTGCAAGTTTTAACTGACGAGGCAAAATGAGCATGAACATCGTCAGTACAATTACTTGTGAGATCGCATTTCCGAAAAACGTCCACGCAAACGAAACACTTGCTAAGAAGCCGCCTAAAGCAGAACCGGCAGCTACACCCACATTGAGGGAAACGTAAATCAGATTGATTCCTTTACGGCCGCCCTCTGGCCATAAAACCACTGCCAGCGCATTCATAACGGGAGAAAGGGATCCATAAAAAAGTCCATTCAATAATAACAGTACGACATATACGGTAAAATCTTGTGTAACTCCTAAACAAACCGAAATAAGTATTCCGCCGATGGAGCCGACAACAATGGTGCGCATTTTACCCCAGCGGTCAAACATCATCCCGCCGACAATACTCCCGATCAGGAATGCGCCTTGATTTAAAAGCAACAAGAAGCCGGCTACAGTCAGCGGCTTTCCGAGATGGTTGTGAATATAGATCGTAACTAGCGGCCAAATACACGCCATTCCGGTAGAAAAAATGACGGCAGCAATCGTCAATAAACGAATGCTGCTCGGATAGGATTCCCACTTTTGCCTCATGGCTTACTTCTCACCCCGATGGAAATCGCCGCTTTTTCCGCCTGTTTTGGATTGCAGACTGGTCGGACCGATTATCATTTCTTTATCCATGGCTTTGCACATGTCATACACCGTCAAAGCCGCTACGCTAACAGCGGTCAACGCCTCCATCTCGACGCCTGTTTTCCCTGTCGTCTTCACGGCTCCTGTAATCGCAAGCGTCGTTTCATCTACAAAAGCAAATTGTATGTCGATGCCAGTCAATGGCAGCGGATGACACATTGGGATGATTTCCCACGTCTTTTTGGCAGCCATGACACCTGCTACCTGCGCTACTGCGAGTACATCGCCCTTTTCGATTCGACCTTCGCGGATTCGGGCGAGTGTTTCGGGTTTCATACTGATTTGGCTCTCGGCTACAGCCACCCGTTTTGTGACGTCCTTCTCAGATACGTCCACCATCCGTGCTCGATTTTGTTCATTAAAATGTGTTAATTGATCAGTCATACTAGTATCTTTCCTCCTCTATCTTCTCCTACCTTACTCCCGCCGCTGGATAAAAGCAATGGGAATGTAGAGGGCATCGTTTCGTTATCTTGCGCATCCACTCCCAAAAACGTACGAAGAATAGGTGCTGGAGGTATACTGTGCGTACACAGCTCGAAGGAGGCGTATGGAAATGGAAACAAGGAAGGATCAAATGGTACGTTGGACAATGCTTGCGCATAATGATTGGACCATTTATTTGGCTGCAACAACTGCCGGACTTTGTTATGTCGGCTCGGTCAACCAGCCTTTTGCTGAATTGGAAGCTTGGGTTAAAAAGCATCGCCCACAAAGTTCACTGGTGCAAGACGACCAATGGTTACAGCCTTTTGCCACAGAACTGATGGAATATTTGCAGGGAACGCGCGAGCATTTTTCCATGGATTGCGACCTATCTGGAACGCCTTTTCAGCTCGCAGTCTGGGAGGCACTGCGCCAAATCCCGTACGGTCAAACGGCATCGTATACCGACATTGCGAACATCATTGAAAAGCCTGCTGCTGTTCGTGCAGTCGGTGCCGCAATCGGTGCCAATCCGGTTCTCATTACAGTCCCCTGCCACCGCGTTGTCGGTAAAAACGGTTCACTGACTGGCTATCGTGGAGGACTGCCCATGAAGACAGCTCTGCTTGATCTGGAGAAAAAGACGAATAGGGGTGTGAAGCATGGCTAGTTCACTGACAGAAAGGATCGATTCACTTGACTGGCATTCCCTGCAACAGGAGTTGGACGAACAAGGGTATGCTTCTTTTCCTTCCTTAATAAGCGCGGATGCGTGCGAAGAATTAATCGCTACGTATGGAGAAGATGACCTTTTTCGCAATACGATCCAGATGGCTCGATACCGTTTCGGTGAAGGGGAGTATCGTTATTATCAGGCTCCCCTTCCCTCGCTTTTGCAGGAGCTTCGCGAAGGCTTTTATCCGATGCTTGCGCAGACTGCGAATCGGTGGCTGGAAATGCTCGGGCGCGAAGCTATTTATCCTGCTACCCTCCCTGAATTTTTGGCGCGATGTCACGACCAGGGGCAGCTGCGCTCTACTCCATTGATTTTGAAATACGAAACGGGTGGCTACAATTGTTTACATCAGGATATGTACGGCGAGGTGTTCTTCCCGTTTCAAGTCGTTTTTGCCTTGAATCAGAAGGAGAAGGACTACACTGGTGGAGAATTTCTGCTGATGGAGCAACGGCCGCGCGCACAGAGCCGGGGACATGTGATAACCTTGGACCAAGGCGCTGGACTGATTTTCCCGACATCCTACCGTCCCGTGCAGGGAACGCGAGGCTATTATAAAAACACGCTGCGCCACGGTGTCAGCACGATTACCTCCGGAAAGCGCTACAGCCTCGGAATTATTTTTCATGATGCAAAGTGAGGAACGCCCAATATGAAAAGCATCCTTTCCTATAAAATGCCGAAAACCCTCCTCAATAAAGGAAGCGGATTTCTTGCGGATTACACCCACTCGCTCAATCCGTATACGGGCTGTTCTTTCGCCTGCTCTTATTGCTATGTTCGGCAAATGCCTGTCTCTTTGTTTCGCAGCGAGCAATGGGGCACGTGGGTTGACATTAAGCAGCAAGCTGCCGATTTATTGCGCAAGGAGTTTTTGCGGGCAAAGAAAAAAGGAAAGGTGACCATCTTCATGTCTTCGAGTACAGACCCGTACCAGCCCATCGAACAAACGGAAAAGGTAACGAGGTCTTTACTCGAAGTCATGGTAGAGAATCCACCCGATTTTTTGCTGGTGCAGACGAGAAGTCCCTTGGTTTGGCGGGATGCCGATTTGTTGCTTCTGCTGGGCGAGCGCGTCCGCGTCAGCATGACCGTCGAGACCGATTTAGAAGAAATTCGCAGACACTTTACCCCACAAGCTCCCCCCATTCAAGCGCGGCTAAAAACACTCCAGCGTTTGGCGGAAGCAGGCATCCCTACGCAAGCAACCATTGCCCCTGTTTTGCCTAGCAGTGAGTCATTCCCGGAGATTTTGCGCCCCTTAGTCACACGTGTCTGTGTCGACGACTTTTATATGGGAGATGGCAGCGGCGGTAAACGAACGAAAAGAAACGGCATTCCTGCTCTCTATGAACAGCTTGGACTGGAACAATGGTATGAGCCGTCCGCTTATCGGACCGTCAATGATCGGCTATTACGTGTTTTTCCCCCGGACCAGATTTATTTGAGTCAGGAAGGCTTCGCCCCTTAGAATCAACCGTTGATTGTAACACCCCATTCATTGGCAACTTTGATCGGTTTATGATATCGTCTAGCCTAGAGTGTAGTATCATCCAGGGAAATGAGGAATTGTCTTGACCATTACGATCTTGTTATTTGCCGGACTCGCTGAACGTGCGAATGCCCGGGAAGTACAGTTGACCCTATCTGAAGGCGCGACCGTTAGCGATCTTCTGCAAGCAGTGGAAAAAGAATATCCTGCGCTCTCTGCGCTTTTAGGCAGTTGCTTTGTCTCCATCAATCATGAATATGCGGCGAAAAATCAGGTCATTTCAGCCGACGACGAGATTGCCCTCCTACCTCCTGTAAGCGGAGGAGAAGAAGAACCGCGCTTCGCTATTACTGAGGAGCCCATTTCTGCGGACAAGCTGGTTCGTCTGGTAAGTAACCCGCATGCAGGCGCAATCCTTACTTTTGTCGGAACTGTTCGGGAATTTACCCATGGTCAGCGCACGGTGTATTTGTCCTATGAAGCATATGCCCCTATGGCTGTTGAAAAAATGAAGCAGGTCGCAGCAGAGATCGAAGAACGCTGGCCGGGAGCTCAAGTGGCGATGCACCATCGTATCGGTAATTTGGCTGTGGAAGAGATTGCGGTTGTTTGTGCCGTTGCAACAGCGCATCGCAACGAATCGTTTGAAGCAGGCCGCTATGCTATCGAGCGGCTCAAAGAGATCGTTCCCATTTGGAAAAAAGAAATGTGGGAAGATGGAAGCGAATGGAAGGGACATCAGCAAGGACCATGGAATCCGCTTGCGATGCCAGAAGGAAAGGTGGAGTAACGCCTTGGATACTCGCTATTCCCGTCAGATATTGTTTCATCCGATCGGACGCAGTGGACAGGACAAACTCAGACAAAGCCGTGTAGCGATCGTCGGCATGGGAGCGCTCGGAACTGTTCTCTCCAATCATATGGTTCGTGCTGGAGTAGGATTTGTCCGCATCATTGACCGCGACTTCGTCGAGCCGAGCAACCTCCAACGTCAAATGCTCTACGACGAATCCGATGCAGCCGAGCATTTGCCAAAAGCAATCGCCGCTCACGCCAAGCTGACAAAGATTAATTCAGCTGTCACGATCGAACCGATTGTCGCAGACCTCACCGCTTACAATGCGGAGGAATTGCTGGCAGATGTCGATCTCGTTCTAGATGCGACGGATAATTTTCAGGTGAGATATCTCGTGAATGATGTTTGCGTTAAGCATAGTATCCCGTGGGTGTACGGTGGCGCTGTGAGTGCGACCGGAACATTTACCGCGATTCGTCCGGGGATCACGCCTTGCTTGCGCTGTCTTTTCCCTGAAGCGCCAAACCCGGGTGAGATGCCTACCTGTGACACGGCTGGCGTCATCGGACCAATCATTCACATCGTCGCCTCCTATCAGGCAACAGAAGCATTCAAGCTGTTAGTGGATGCAACGGATGAGCTCAATCCGAATTTGGAGCACTTTGAGATTTGGCATAACCGCCATCAGCAAATCAAGGTGGTCAACGCCCGCCGAGACGACTGTCCAACATGTGGGCACAAGCAATTTTCGTTTTTGCAGCCGGATACCCAGGATGGACAGGCCGTTTCGCTTTGCGGTCGAGACACCGTACAAATCTCGCCCGCCGCTGCAATCACACTTGATCTGAACTCATTGGCTGATAGACTCTCCCCTTTGGGACAAATCGAGCAAAACAAGTTTTTGCTGCGTTTCCGTATCGATACGTACACGCTCGTCATTTTCCCGGATGGTCGTGTCCTCGTGCAAGGCACAGATGACATCAGCCTAGCGCGTTCGCTCCATGCCAAGTATATTGGAGCGTAACTGGTTTACCCATAATGAAAAAAAGCTGTCCCAGACCGTCATCCGGACGAAGGGGCAGCTTTTTTATGCAGTTTGAACAAGTGTAATCGTAAACGTGGTACCTTTCCCTACTTCACTCTCAACGACGATCGCGGCATGATGCAAATCAATTATTTTTTTCACGATTGCCAGTCCCAGGCCACTGCCTGAATTAGCTCGGTTCCGCGATGGGTCCGCCTTGAAAAACCTTTCGAAAATGCGCTCCTGATTTTCCTTGGATATTCCGATTCCCGAGTCGATTATTTTCACGAGCACTTCTCCGTTTACCTTCTCCAGTTTTACGCTAATTTTCCCGCCTGCCTCCGTGAATTTGATGCTGTTGCCAAGTAAGTTGGTCCAGACTTGGT
Organism: Brevibacillus sp. FIR094; assembly: GCF_050477165.1. Classification (NCBI taxonomy): domain Bacteria; kingdom Bacillati; phylum Bacillota; class Bacilli; order Caryophanales; family Paenibacillaceae; genus Brevibacillus; species Brevibacillus sp. FIR094. The sequence goes on from NZ_JBEAES010000034.1 coordinate 45,279, forward strand.
TTAGCATATCTTCGTCGGCGACGATTTCGACTTTTTCCAAGTCTATGTCCATTTCAATCTCTTTCGCCATCCATTGCGGCTCGCCTGCGAGAATGATTGCGCGTAGTTGCGTGTCCAACCGATACCGCTTCCGCTCTAAATCATGCTGGATGCCCTCTAACGCAGTCAGCTTAAGCAGGTTGTCACTGATCTTGGACAGTCGCTTGCTTTCCGACTCGATAATCTCCAAGTAACGAATACGCTCTTCTGGGCGAAGTCTTTCATTATGCAGGGCGCGTGCAAACCCGCTGATCGACGTCAAGGGCGATTGAATTTCGTGGGAAACATTGGAGATGAACTCCTGTCGTAGCTTCTCCATTTCATTTAACTGTTCCGCCACATGGTTAATGCCTTCCACTAGCTCCCCCCATTCGTGCGCCAGCTTGATGTCGAGATTGACCCGAAAATCCCCCATGGCAATCCGTCTGAGTGCATCAATCAATGGTTGAAACCTGCCCTTATGCCTTGGCATAGTGAAGAAAGAAATGATCATACCTACCCCGATGAACAAAATGCAGTTCAAAACGGAATGGACCAACACTTTTACAAGATCATTGGGATGATAGCCCATATAGCCATAAAAGAGAGTGGTAATCCCATATGCACCTAGCCCGCACAAGGCAAACACAAGACATAAGCCCACCACGCCTGCGAGTTTCAGCAAAGCATGAGAATGTTCTTGTCGCATTTTTTTCATACGACGATCTCCAATCGATAACCAAGTCCCCGGACTGTCCGGATCAAAAAGCCGTACATCGCTTCCGGAAAACGCTCCCGCAATCGATTGATGTGCACGTCTACCGTACGCTCATTGCCTTCAAAATCATAGCCCCATATTTGTTCGATCAGCTGCTCGCGGGAGATGGTCTGCCCGGGATAGCTGGCCAATTTGAACAGCAGCTCAAACTCCTTAAGTGGAATGCTCCATGTTTTCGTGCCACTGGCGACTGCAAACGTTTTACGATCAAGAAGCAGTTTTCCTGCTTGAACCTGATGCGAAGCGGCAATCCGGTAGCGCTTGAGCAGCGCTTTTACCCGGACGACCAGCTCCTGCGGATCAAATGGCTTCACCAAATAATCATCTGTCCCTAGCTCGAAGCCTTTGATTTTTTGCGATGTCTCTCCCTTCGCAGTCAGCATGAGCAAGGGAAAATCATAATGCTTGCGAAGCTTTCGACACAGCTCCCAGCCATCCATGTTCGGCATCATGATGTCAAGAATCACCAGTTGTACCTGAACCGACTCCAATTTGTCCAGGGCCGCCTGACCGTCAGCGGCTTCCACTATATCAAAGCCTTCATTGCGCAAGAAGACGCTGACGAGCTCGCGAATATGCGGATCGTCGTCGACTACCATAATTGTGGTCACGTTCTACACCCTCTCTTTTACGAGCAATTGCTGACTAGCCAAATCGCGGTACATCGCATGGGTTTGAAAAAGCTCTTCATGTGTACCCATACCTGTGATTTTTCCCTTTTCCAAAAAGATGATTTGATCTGCTTCTACCACAGTCGACAAGCGATGGGCTATCACGAGCGTGGTACGTCCCTTCATCAAATTTTGCAGCGCCTTCTGTACGATCATCTCGGAATTGCTGTCCAAGCTAGAGGTCGCTTCATCCAGCATCAAGATTTGCGGGTCCCGAAGCAGTGCACGAGCAATGCCGATTCGTTGGCGCTGTCCGCCCGATAACTTCATGCCTCGCTCCCCTACTTCTGTCTCATAGCCATTCGGCAATTCCTCAATAAATTGATCGGCATAGGCCATCTTTGCCGCCTCCTTGAGTTCCTCTTCGCTAATCGTCCGTGAAATCCCGTAGCAAATATTTTCTCGGATGGTTCCGGCGATCAAAGGGCTTTCCTGAGACACGTAACCGATTTGACTTCTCCACGACTTCAAGGAAAAATCCGTGATGGGATCATTGCCTAGCCTGATTTCTCCACTCAGTGGCTGGTAATACCTTTCAACCATTGAAAACAACGTCGTTTTGCCGCTGCCGCTCGGCCCGACAATCGCATTTACTTTTCCGGCACCAATCGTAAAGCTGACATCGTCAAGAATCGTTTCCCCGTTCTCATACGCGAAGCTCACATGGTTCACATGAATGGGCTGGCCTGCGTTTTCAAGCGTCCGTCCTGTCAAAAGATCTTCTTCCTCAGCTTCCAGCGTCGTAATGATTCTTTCAGTCGCCCCCATGGCTTTTTGCAAGGAGGTGAAAAACTGTGTGAATTGCCCCATAGGTATGACAATTTGCACCAGATACAAAATAAACGCGACCAGCTCACCAGCTGTCAATGCTCCCGAGGACACCCGCATGCCGCCATAGCCGATTACAACCACGAGCAGCACCATCAGGATAAAGGACATTAACGGTCCAATGATGGCTTGGACTTTTCCTTCTCTCAACCCGAATCGGAACAGGTTTCCGATTGCCTTTGTCCCCATCCCCAATTCGTGGGTTTCGGCATTGGAAGATTTGACGAGCCGCATCTCTTGCAGCACTTGATTCATAATCGTCGTAAAGCTAGCCGTCTCATCTTGCAGCCCTTTTGAAATTTTGTACATTTGGCTGCCAAGCGGCATGAGAATCCCCATGCATAACGGAACAGCAATGAGCATGGTTAAAGTCATTTGCCAATCGAGGTATAGCAACGTCACGACGGAACCAACAATCGTGATTAATCCGGTGAAAAAGCTGGACAATTGATCACTAATCAGGCTTTTCACGACGCCCGTATCATTGGTCATTCGACTGATCGTCTCACCTGTCCGGTTGTTGTCATAATAAGAGATCGGCAAGACGAGAAGCTTTTTCCAGAGTCGTTCACGGAGCGAGGCTACCACACTCTCGCCAACATGGTTTAATAAGTAGATGGACAGCCCTCCCGCAATGGCTTGCGCTACAAAAGCGACGACCAAAAGCACAATTTGTCCTGTCGTGATCGTAGCTAGAGAAAAGCCGTCGACCAAGTCTTTTGTAAAGAGCGGAATCACTAAAGTAACCAGTGTCGTAGCAATGCTCATGAACAACGCCACGCCGATCTTCAGTTTGGAGGGCTTTGTTTCCTTGATTAATCGAAAAAAGGGACGCCAATTTCCCCATTTCGATTGTTGGTTGGATGTTTCCATATGTTGATTTCTCCCCTTTTACTCGCTCGTTTCTCTTTGCAAGACATAAGATACTGCATGAATGTAAACGAAATATAAACGAGATAATAATTGAAGTGCGTGCAATTTTCTTCTTTATAATAAGAAGACGTTCGTGATCCAATTTTCTTTACCTATGATTTTTGTATATAAATGATGAATTTGGGGTAGAAGCCGGGAAACAAATCGTATATAATAGGTTCGTAATGAAGAAACGAAACAAGGTTTCATCAGATGAAACTCCATGTTATTATAGGGAGGTTGTATACATTGGCTAACAAAGATGCTTACAAAGTAAAGTCATCCCTGCAAGTAGGCGACAAGTCTTTTGCTTACTATAGCCTGCAAGGGTTGGAAGAACAAGGATTGGGCGATGTTTCCAAACTGCCGTTCTCCATTAAAGTTCTGCTCGAGGCTGCTGTACGTCAGTTCGATGGCCGCGCTATCACGAAAGAACACGTACAATCACTGGCGACCTGGACAAAAGGCCGCGACGAAAACCAAGAAGTACCTCTTATGCCAGCTCGTATCGTTCTGCAAGACTTCACCGGTGTACCGGCTGTAGTTGACTTGGCAGCGATGCGTATCGCGATGAAACGCGCTGGTGGAGATCCAAAACGAATCAACCCATTGGTTCCAGTTGACCTCGTTATTGACCACTCCGTCATGGTTGACGATTTCGGTAACGCGTCCGCTCTGGACAACAACATGAAATTGGAATTCGAACGCAACCAAGAGCGCTACCGCTTCCTGCGTTGGGCACAAACTGCGTTTGACAACTTCCGTGCGGTTCCTCCAGCTACTGGTATCGTTCACCAAGTAAACTTGGAGTACCTCGCAACTGTAATCGCTACTCGTGAAGTAGATGGCGAATTGGTTGCTTTCCCTGACTCTCTCGTAGGTACTGACTCCCACACCACTATGATCAACGGTCTTGGTGTTCTTGGATGGGGTGTTGGTGGTATCGAGGCAGAAGCAGGAATGCTCGGCCAACCTCTGTATTTCGTAACTCCAGAAGTAGTTGGTTTCAAACTGACTGGCACGCTGAATGCTGGTGCAACTGCAACTGACCTCGCTCTGACTGTTACGCAAATGCTGCGTAAAAAAGGTGTTGTAGGTAAATTCGTGGAGTTCTACGGACCAGGCCTGTCCAACATCTCGCTGGCTGACCGCGCTACCGTAGCGAACATGGCACCTGAGTACGGCGCTACAATGGGCTTCTTCCCAGTAGATGCTGAGACAATCAACTACATGCGTCAAACCGGTCGTGAAGAAGACCTCATCTCCTTGGTTGAAACTTACACCAAAGCGCAAGGCCTCTTCCGTACTGACGAGACTGTTGACCCAGTATTCTCCGAAACATTGGAACTGGATCTGTCCACTGTCGTACCTAGCTTGGCTGGTCCAAAACGTCCTCAAGACCGCGTAGAACTGACTGCTATGAAGGAATCCTTCAATAACAGCTTGCGCACGCCGATCGACAAAGGCGGATTTGGTCTCTCCGAAGAGAAAATCGCAGCTAGCGCACCAGTTGCTTATGCAAACGGTGAAACAGCTACGCTGAAAACAGGTGCAGTTGTTATCGCAGCGATCACTTCCTGTACCAATACATCTAACCCAAGTGTAATGCTGGGTGCTGGTATCCTGGCGAAAAAAGCTGTGGAAAAAGGCCTGAAAAAGCCTGCTTTCGTAAAAAGCTCCCTGGCTCCAGGTTCCCGCGTAGTTACACAATACCTGACTGACGCTGGTCTGATCGACTCCTTGGATGCTATCGGATTCAACGTAGTTGGTTATGGTTGCACCACTTGCATCGGTAACTCCGGTCCATTGCCAGATGAAACCAGCAAGGCAATCGCTGACGAAGATCTGACAGTTGCAGCGGTACTCTCCGGTAACCGTAACTTCGAAGGCCGTATCCATGCACAGGTAAAAGCGAACTACCTCGCTTCTCCTCCATTGGTTATCGCCTATGCACTGGCAGGTACTGTAGATATCGACCTGACGACAGAGCCTATCGGTACTGGCAAAGACGGTCAACCTGTATTCTTGAAAGACATCTGGCCTTCTCCACAAGAGATCGCAGCTGCAATGGACAAAGCTATGAATCCTGCTCTGTTCCGCGCTGAGTACGGCCAAGTCTTCACGCAAAACGAAGCTTGGAACAAAATCGACGTTCCAACTGGCGACCTGTACGAGTGGGATGAAAAATCCACGTACATCCAAGAGCCGCCATTCTTCCAAAACCTGGCTGGAGAAATCGCGAAAATCGCAGACATCAAAGCAGCGAACACCATCGCACTGTTCGGTGATTCTGTGACCACTGACCATATCTCCCCAGCGGGTAACATCTCGCCAACTAGCCCTGCAGGTCTGTATCTGCAAGCAAACGGCGTAGAGCGCAAAGACTTCAACTCCTACGGTGCTCGTCGTGGTAGCCACGATGTAATGATGCGCGGTACATTTGCAAACATCCGTATCCGCAACCAAGTAGCTCCTGGAACTGAAGGCGGCGTAACCAAATACTTGCCAACTGACGAAGTAATGTCCATCTACGATGCTTCCATGAAGTATCAAGCAGACGGTACTCCACTCGTTGTACTGGCAGGTAAAGAGTACGGTACTGGTTCTTCCCGTGACTGGGCAGCAAAAGGTACATTCCTCTTGGGTATCAAAGCGGTTATCGCTGAGAGCTTCGAGCGTATCCACCGTGCTAACCTGGTTGGTATGGGCGTTCTGCCTCTGCAATTCGCTGGTGACCAAAGCTGGAAGTCCCTCGGCATCGACGGTACTGAGTCCTTCAGCATTGTGGGCCTCTCCGATGATGTTCAACCTGGCCAACGCGTAAAAGTAGAAGCTACTAAGAAAGACGGCAGCACCTTCGAATTCGAAGCAATCGTGCGCCTCGATTCCATGGTAGACGTAGACTACTACCGCAATGGTGGTATCCTGCAAACGGTTCTGCGTCAATTGCTGGATGAAGGTAAACCAGTAAACGCGTAAGCAAACGAATAAAAAATAAGTTCGTATCAGCACCCACCCAACAAAAAGGGCAGACTCCGAGTATTCGGCAGTCTGCTCTTTTTATGTTTCCATATTTTCTCCTCCTCTATTGCGATAACCTCCCTTGCTGCTTCTATGAAAGATAATAGGATTGGTGAAAGCCAACTGGAAGCCGATAGGCGCAAAGAACCTCGTTGGCACTTATCGTTAGGGTACCGCTTAGATTTTCATTGTCATGAACGCCGCTGCGAGCTTCGTCCAATTTGTTAAGACAGATCATGGATTATGAGATTTTTAATATGGGTGACGTTACCTTGCAATCAGGAGTGACATTACCTAGCGCTTTTCTTGCTTATAAAACCTATGGAAAATTGAATGAAAAGAAAGATAATGTCATCGTCTCCCAGTAACACACCTCCCCCATTCGACAGGGCTGTTTTTCCGCAAGTAACCATCTATGACCCGGCTATTTTTTTTCCTCTTGGTTGTCTGCTGTTGGCGTCCGGTTCGACAGTGATGCCGATTTGATCAAAAGTCTGCCCTTCGGCGAGCTGGTAGGTCAATATTCCGGATCCGTTTTCGTCCGGCTTGAATATGCCACCATTTTCCCTTGTGCTGTTTTTCAGCAGCCAAACCTGGTAAACCTGTGAACCTTCGACGCCGGGCAATTCGTGAACCTGCACCACCAAATTTTTCTCTGATCCCTGCTGGACAATATAGGCGATGCCGTTTGTTCCCGGGTGGCTTTGATTGGCTGCTTTTAAGGGCATCGCCGTTAAAATTTCAATGGGTATATTTTCGGCATGGCGATTTTTTTCCTGTACATTCGCTATTCCAAGACCAATAAACGCGAGCAACAAGACGGCCACGATACTGGTTGAAACTGGACTGAACTGGCTTTTGAACATCATAGCGAGCTTGCTCATCTTAGCCATGAATGTTTTTGTACCGCTTTTCCTTTTGTGATCAAAAACAAACCCCAGCACCTCGCCTTTTAGCGATTCAGGCACCTCGATTTCGGTATAATCAAACGGCAAAGCATACCAAGCCTGGGATAATTCCTGATATTCTTTCTTACACTCCGTACAATTCTTTACATGTTCAGCAAAGGCCATGTGGTCGCTCTCCTTGAGCTCATTTGCTATATATGGAATTAAATGATCACAAACCCTTCTCATTTTAAATCCTCCAGTTCCAGATGCTTTCTCAATCCTTTAAGAGCCTGGTGAAGCCTGCTTTTAATCGTGCCGAGCGGCTCTTGTTCCAGCTTGGCGATCTCTGAAAGAGAATACCCTTTCCAATAAAGCAAATCGATTAATTTTCTTTGCGCCGTCGGCAATTTGTTTTTCGCCATCGAAATATCATTCGTATTGACTCGTTGCTCGACTGCATTTGCAGGGTCGGCGATCTCTTCATGTTCCTCTTGATGGTGTTGCGTATGCCTCTTCTCTTTGCGGAGGTAGTCAATGCATATATTACGGGTAATCGTGAGGAGCCAATTTACAAAGCTGCCTTGAGCAGGATCGTAATGACTGTTTGTTGTCCATAGCCTCAAAAAGACCAATTGAATAATCTCTTTCGTCTTATCCTCATTCCCATTGCAAAACTTCATAACAAAGCCGTAAACAAGTTTTATATATCGATCATAGAGCTCCTCTAATGCGTGACCATTTTTTTCGTTTACCAATCGCATTAATTCCGCATCGTAATTTTCTTTCATGTGGCACTCCCTGCTTTTGGATAAAAATATATTGCCATAACACTATTTTCAAAGTAAAGAAGAGAACGACCGCAACTGATCGTTCCCTGGGCAGCTTATTTAAATGCTGTTTCGCTGTTTACGACAAACCATACTTCTTTTACTCCTTGTCCGTTTACATCCCCTTCTTGCTGGTCTTTTGCAAAATAATAGAGTGGGAAGCCTTTGTACGTAACCTGCTTCTTCCCGTTGTCTTCTCTTGTGATCGTATCGAAATCCTTTTTGTCAAAACCTTCCGGGACGGCGAAATCCTCCTGGGTAAATGCCGGCCAGTTTGCCAGGCAGTCTCCGCTACAATTGCTTTTTCCTGCTTCGTCCTTTTTAAAGTAATACAGGGCCCTACCCTGGGGATCCGCCAGGTACTCTCCAGCTTTCTCACTCTTCAAAAGCTGGAGGCTGTCAGCCGGGGCTTGTTCCGATTTAGTTTGTTCCGATTTTCCACAGGCAGCCAAAGCAAAAATAATCAAAAGTATCGCAAGGGTAAAAACGGCTTTTTTCATGTATGTTTCCTCCCAGTTTTTTAGATTGATGACTCGTCCTTACTTCCAGCCCCATTTTTGAAAGATTTGGTGAGATTCTTCCGTTCTTAAATAATCAATAAATTGCTGTGCCTCTTTTTTCTGATCAGTGATTTTCGTCAGTGCGATCGGCGTTCCACGATAGAGCTTTTCATTTTCGGGCAGTTCAACCAGGTCAGTCACATCCTGGAGCCGGTAATACCACGATTCATAGGTAATCCAGGCGTCCAGGCTAGCATTCGATTTCCATCGTTCAATGGCTTCAGCACTCGACTTTACAGACAGGTTACTATTTTGGGAAATGCCTTCGATCAGCCCTTTTCTGCCTGCCAGGTCTTCCCACAGGCCAAGCTGACCAGCCCCATGCACATCGATTATTTTTACTCCCTTTTTCGTTAAATCCTTCAGGCTTTCAATCTTCTTAGGATTTCCTTTCCTCACCAATATTCCGGCAGCACGCGGGTAAAGCTCCGTACGTGATTTCGTATCGATCATTTCGGGGTGATTAAAGATGAAGTCCTGTAGCATATACTCGGAGCCACCGAAAATAATATCTGCATCTTGCTTTGCTTGGCCGATCCAATTGCCCTCTGGTCCAGCTGTTACTTCCACCTTCATTCCTGTCTCAGCTGAAAATTGTTCAGCAGCTTCCTTGATCGGTCCAAGTGGTCCACCTGGTCCATACACCCGGATGACCTGATCACTTTGGCTGGAATTTGGTGTCGCCTGGGACGCCAGCTTACCATCCATTTGTGCATAGGCTGACATTCCGGCAGCCGTAAAGGCAAAGAGTAGTAGAACTGCGAGGAACACGGTCTTCTTCATGATTCTTCCTCCATTTCACACATGTTTTTTAACGGTACTATCAAAGGAAACGAAGGGAGGCTGTAAACGGTTTGATTGTAATCGCAAATAGTTAGAAGGTTTTATAAATCTCTGGAAAACTAGTCTGATAAAGAATAAATAAAGATCTCCGCACCACCTACGCCAGCCTGGCCAGGAGTGTGGCGATCTTTTTCATGTTTTGACACGAAGCGGATTCTTGGTCTCTCTCATCTGTTTTAATTGAAATTGGCTGGTTTGAAAATTTGATCGTATAACTTAGCTTCAATGAGGCTTTCTAAGTTAGTACAGCAAATATATAATGCATTGATTACTTTCAGAATGCTCTCTAGAATAACCTTTTTGTTATCTCTCCCTGATTGGCCACGCTTAAGTAGAAGATGCGGTGAATACGCATGGAAGAGGGAAGTGTTTTCCAGAAAAAGGGAGGTGTTCGTGATGAAACAGTTGTTTCGCGAAACCTGGATTGAGATAAATCTCGATGCCATCAAGAAAAACATTCGGGCGATACGTCGGCATATTCCTAAACAGACGAAAATCATGGCGGTTGTAAAAGCGAATGCCTATGGACATGGTTCTGTTGGAGTAGCCCGCCATGCCCTCGAGTACGGGGCAACTTCCCTCGCTGTCGCCATTCTAGAAGAAGGTATCGTCTTACGAAAGGCGGGAATTGTAGCCCCTATACTCGTGCTGGGATTCACTCCTCTTTCACGTGTCAAAGAGGCCGTCGCCTGGAATATTGAGCTGTCTGCCTTCCAGACTGATTGGATCAAAAAAGCCGATAAAATTGTCAAATCAACAGCTTTCTCCAATCGTCTGAACATCCATATCAACATAGATACAGGTATGGGACGTTTGGGCGTACGGACAAAATCTGGGTTGCTCTCAGTCGTGAAGGCCTTAACGTCGAGCTCTTCCCTTGCATGGACTGGAATCTTCACTCATTTTTCCACTGCAGATGAACCCGATCACACCTTGACCAAAGCCCAACACGAGTTGTTTGTTCAATATCTTCGTTATCTGAAGGAAAAAGGCTTCAAACTTCCTACCGTACACATGTGCAACACCGCCGCTACCATTGCTTTTCCCGAATACAGCTCCGATATGATCCGCCTCGGAATCGGCATGTATGGGCTGTATCCATCCGCTTATATCCGACAACTCAATCGTGTCAAGCTCGTTCCGGCTCTCAGCTTGAAATCGTGCTTCTCCAATGTAAAGGCAATGCTAACGCCACCGTATACCATTAGTTATGGTGCGACATACATAGCAAAGCGAGGAGAGGTCATCGGGACGATTCCAATCGGTTATGCCGACGGTTATTCGCGCGCACTCTCTAACCGAGGATTTGTTCTGTATCAAGGCAGACGGTTGCCGATCGCAGGGCGAGTGACGATGGATCAGATGATGGTGAGCTTGGGAGAAGGCAGTGGAAAGCAAGGCGATGAGGTCGTGATTTACGGCAAGCAAGGAAACCGCGAGATTACTGTCGATGAAATTGCAGAAATGCTCGGGACGATCAACTATGAAGTCGTTGCCACTCTCAGTAATCGCATCCCTCGTTTGTTTTTGGAAAAAGGGGTGGTTGTAGAGATCTCTCATCTGTTGCCGGAAGGTTAAATGAGCCAGGCTCGGTGAATAGTTTTTCCACGAAAACAAAAAATAGGAAAAACCAAATTCACAAAAAAGGAATGGAAACATGAAGTCGCGATTCACATACGCCATCCTTCTCCTGTTGGCGCTGAGTCTGACTGTCATCAGCTGCAAGCCAGACTCAGCTTCCCAAATCCGTCAGCATAGCCTTAGGGCTCAACCCGCAGCTGAGAGAAATGAATCGCAAAAGCCTGTCCTGTTCATTCTCATTGATTCGTTAATGGACAAACCACTACAAGAAGCGATCCGGCAAGGCCGCGCTCCTGCTCTAGGTTATTTGCTTGCAAACGGGCGCTATTACCCGCAAATAGTGAGTTCTTTTCCCACCATGTCGGTAACTATCGACAGCACACTCCTTACAGGAACGTATGCCAATGAGCATCATGTACCGGGATTATCGTGGTTCAGCAACAAGGAAAAGAGGATGATTTATTACGGGTATGGTCCCAAAGAAGGTCTAAAGATCGATCAGCCACAAGTGCTACTTGATATCCTTCATCAATTGAACCTGGTCCAGCTCAATCGTGATACGAAAACCATCCATGAAGAATTGGCGGAAAAAGGCAAGGATACGGCTTCCATCAATGCTATTCTATGGCGAGGTAAAACGCCACACACCTTACAAATCCCCCGTCTCATTGATTTCGGCACGCGTTTGCCTGGCGAACTGAATGTGACCGGACCAAAACTGATGTCGTATGCAACATTTGCCCAGCTGGATCCGAATCAAAAGAGTGAAAAGCGTATTTGGCGAAAATACGGGATGAATGATGAGTTTTCCGCGCAAGAGGCTGCCTATCTCATCGCCAACAAGAAGCTCCCCCCTCTTACCATCACCTACTTGCCGGAAAATGATATGGAAGTACATAAGAAAGGACCCGCTACGATCGAAGGGATTGAAAAAGCGGATAAAGCGCTTCAAGCCGTACTCAATGCATTTGGCTCGTGGGATAAGGCAATCAAAGAAGCGCGGTGGATCGTCATGGGAGACAGTGGCCAGAGCGCTGTTCTGGATGATCGCAAGGCCGCTACTATTGACTTGCGCAACTTATTGACCGACTATCAAATAGCCAAAATCAGTAAGCCTGTCACCCCTACTGACCAAATCGTAATTTCGACTAACGAACGGATGGCCTATATTTATGCCTTGGACCCGCGTATTCCATTACCCGATATCGTAAAACGATTGCAGCGTGAACCAAAGCTGGACATCATCGCAAGAAAAGACGACCAAAGGATTATTGTTTCAGCAGGCAAGATCAACCGAGAGTTTATTTATCAACCAAACGGTCCCTTTATCGATCCATATGGTCAAACATGGACCTTCAGCGGTGACCCGCGTCTGCTCGATATGACCATGAACAAGAACCGGATCACGTATGGGAAATATCCGGATGTTTTGGCGAGGCTCTACGGTGCAATGAATTCGCATGAGGGCAGATATGTGGTCGTTACTGTTCAGCCTGGGCATGAGCTCATTACCGAAAGCTCTCCCACTCATATCGGCGGAGCGGCACACGGTTCCTTGCACGAGGTAGACTCACTCGTTCCCCTGCTGGTAACCGGGACCACCACGGGGCCCCAAACTTTGCGTATCGTTGACTTGAAAGACTGGCTGCTGCGCCTGACAACCGAATGAGTGAAGCACCTTGTAGAGAAAGGGCAGGTATCGGCGAATCTGCCCTCTTCACTTTTTATTCCGTCGCCACAATAATTGTTGTAAAATTAGGGAAATAAAAGGAGCTGAGATGATGGCATTAAAAGAAACCTTGCTCGCGATTCGGGCGAATAGCTTTCTGGCGCCGCCACATGCTTTTGAATTGGCGCTCGAAATGGTGACGCACATCGGTTCACCCGATCCCCAACTTCGTGATGAGCTCATTTATTCCACGTTTTCTCATTGGATAGAGGAAGGTGTGCTCTCCCCTGAACAACTACAAGAGCTGCTAGCGATTGCACTCGACGACCAGCATTTATTTTATCGGATAGGCGAAAATGGGACGGACTCGGTATTCACTCGCTCCTTTTCTGTTTTATTGCTTCCCCTTATCCTGATCCTGCATCGGAATCATCCTTTTCTCGCCAAAGAAGCGATTCTTTACGTGAAAGACAAACTTTTCTCTTACATACGGCAAGAAGCAGACCTGCGAGGGTATGTGGAAGAAAAGGGCTGGGCGCATGCTACCGCTCATGCTGCTGACGCTCTCGATGACCTGGCCCAATGCAGTGAACTGGATCAGACTGACCTGAAGCAAATTCTCGGAGTCATCCGTGAAACAATCACAGAGGCGAAATCAGTTTATGCGTACGAAGAAGATGAGCGCTTGGTGACTGCTGTCCTTTCTGTCTGGAATCGTGATGAACTCTCCTTGGATGATATCGATGGATGGGTTCGAAGTTTTGCGAATCGTTTGGATAGTGGCTATTCGATCGAAGCCTATACGGGGCGAATCAATGTGAAAAACTTTTTGCGGAGCCTGTACTACCGCATCCACGATCAGGAAAAATATGAGCGCATAGCAGCGACCTTACTTCCTCTAAGTGCCCAACGAGCATAGCCCCCGAAAGTAAAAAACGAATGCATGTTCTCCTCTATTTTAGGCACCCTATTGATGAGGAGGGATGATGCATGGATCAACGGAGCTTTGAACGAATTTATGAAGCCTACAAAAATGAGGGAGAACAACAGGCGATCCAGGAAAATGGAGATAACAGCCCACTGACGAATACAGGAAAAGAGCAAATCGTGGCCGTCAGGAAAAACGACGATGGAGACTTGATTGCCTTTAAAACAGACTCAGGTCGTGAGCTCGATTATATCACCGCACTCAACGATGCAAAGGCTGGCAAGCTGGCTCATGTAGACGTGTTTCACAAGTATGGGAGAGACATTCTGCGGAGTGAGCCAGACGGAATCAAGGAAAACAATTTGGATCGTTTACCTGACTTTTGACAGCAAAAAGGTCGCCCACAGCAGAATCTGGGCGACCTTTTTGTATCGATGCGCATTCGATTAGTGGATAAACTTTCCGGTATTCGACTCTTTCGTGGCTGCCACTTCTTTTGGTGTTCCGCTCGCAACCACGGTCCCTCCAGAACTACCTCCTCCAGGTCCCATATCAATCACCCAGTCAGAAGCGGCGATCAATTCTGTGTTGTGCTCGACCATAATCACTGTATTTCCGGCGTCGACCAATTTGCTCAAGAGTACATGGAGCTTCTCGACGTCAATTGGATGAAGTCCTGTCGATGGCTCATCCAGTAGATACAGCGTATGTCCTGTAGAAGATGCACTCAGCTCCCTAGCCAGCTTCAACCGTTGTCCTTCACCACCGGACAAGGTCGTCACGGACTGCCCCCATTGCAAGTAGCCGAGTCCTACCTCACACAGCAGGGTCAGCAATTGCGTCATCTTCTTTTGCTCGCTAAACAGGGAGAGGCTCTCCTCAATACTAAGCATCAATATATCGGAAATGGAATAGCCTTGGTACGTTACCTCCAAGACCTCTGAACGAAATCTTTTTCCACGACAATCCGGGCAGACGACCTGCAAGTTAGCTAGAAAATGCATGTCCACTTCCACTCGCCCTAGTCCCTCACAGCGCTCACATCTTCCGCCCGGCGTATTGAATGAAAAGTGTTTGGCATCCAAACCACGCTTTTTGGCTGTGGGCAAGGTAGCGTATATTTTGCGCAAGAGCGTATACAAGTCGACGTACGTGGAGACATTGGAACGCTGCATACGTGATAGTGGCGACTGATCCACTGTTATGACGCTTTGGATGGCTTCGAGTCCCGTAATTGCGCGGCATCCTGCTATTTTTCCCGTTCGCTTCTCGGCAGCCGCTGCCAGCAAATCGTAGACGAGTGTCGATTTACCCGAGCCAGAGACACCCGAAACTGCTACCAGCCTTCCCAGTGGGAACGATATCGTCACATCGCGCAAATTGTGCAACGTAGCCCCTTCAATAGTAATCCACTCGCCTGTTCCCTTGCGCTCTTTGGACGACAGCACTCTCTGTTCTTTCAAGTAGCGGCCTGTGACAGAATGCGGTTGGTTCAGCAATTCTTTCAGTGAACCTTGCCCTACGATTTCGCCTCCAAAACGTCCTGCTCCTGGACCCACATCAATCACATGATCCGCTTCTTGAATCACTCGTTGGTCATGTTCGATGAGCAGTACCGTGTTGCCCAAATCACGCAACTCCTTCATGACCTTCACGAGTCCATCCGTGTCCTTTGGATGCAGACCCGATGTTGGTTCATCCAGCAAATAAAGAACGCCAGTCAAGCCAGAACCGAGAATGGAAGCGAGCCGCAATCGCTGTGCTTCACCGCCAGATAGAGAGATAGCTTGTCGATCGAGGGTCAAGTAGCTTAGCCCCACATGGATGACGCGCCTGATCTTGATGAGCAAATCGTGAAGGACAGCCTCCAAAATCGTGTCTCCTTCACGGGCAGCTCGTACATGCACACTCTCCACCCAATCCCCCAGCTCCTCCAATGAGCTCTTGGATAGGCTCGGCAGCGTCCTGCCTTCGACTGTCACGAGGCGACTCTCCTCCTTTAACCTCTCACCATGGCAGTCGTGACAAGGTTGGGTCAGAAAGTAAGCAGCTTCACCCGATTGTCCATCTTTTTCCCTATAGCGTTGCCACATCCCTGTGATCACACCTTTAAACCTTCCCTTTCCTACCGTTTTCGGGGGATGAACAGAAGGGAAGTGTTGAGAAAACTCCTCGCTCTCTACGCCATATTTGAGCAGATCCCACTGGGCTTCGTTGTATTCGTTCAATGGCAGATTCATCAGCAAGCCGTAATGTTTTCCTGCCGCCGCAAGCACGCTGGCCTGATATTCATTAATCGCCTCGTACCAAAAGGTAACAGCTCCTTCCCGAATGCTCCTTGTTTCATCAAACACGGCTTCCACATCAATATCGACGATCGTTCCCAATCCACTGCAAGTCGGGCAAGCACCTTGGGGCGTATTAAACGAATAATCTGCTTTGGTCAGAGGGAGATGAATATAGGTACATACCGGACATGTGACGGCTTCTGTTTCTTTGCCATTGGCAGCAGGTGCTATTGGTGCGTGACACTTCTGGCATCGCCTCTCCCCCTTCTTTTCATAGACTGTGCGCAGATAAGTATACATGTCTGTGACGGTTCCAACTGTCGATCTAGGATTACGGTTGGTCACATGTTGACTGATCGCAATGGAGGGTGACAGTCCTTCGATCGAATCCACACGAGGCTTCGCTAGTGCTTCAGATGACATTCCACTGGACTCCATATATTGTCGTTGGCATTCTCGTTGCAAAATATCAAGTGCCAGCGTCGATTTACCCGATCCAGATGGTCCGGTTACCACCACGAGACGATGCTTGGGAATCTCGAGAGAAATGTTTTTCAAGTTGTTTTCTCTTGCTCCCCGAATGCGAATCAAGTCTTTCATGCAAAAAACCTCCTTCATGATTGAAATGTCAGTCCCTTTCGCTGACGAAGACTGACCTGCTTGATCAACTATACAACATTCATGCAAGTGCCAAGGTTATTGTAAAAATGCCCCTTTGACTACTGTTAGAAATACAAAGGATCACGTCATGGTACTTTCATGTTTTTCTCGAACAAAACGACCCTCTCTTCCTTAGACCTTGCAGCCGTTGGACAGTCAGTCCAATGCTGCATCGCTCTAAAAAGAAGAAAGGGTCGCTTGTTTGCGACAAGCTTTTATTGTGTAGGAGTAGGTACCGCTGGCTCGTTCTCACCGCCCAATCGGCGGCGTGCCGTCTCCCTTTTTCCCACTGCCGGTAGATGCTCTCCTGCCTTGGCCAATCCCCAGACAGGCATATTTCCGTAAAGGCATTCGTATTTTCCAGCATCAACCAAGTACGTCTCGTGAAAAATCCCAACCGTTCCATCCGTTCCTACCGCTTGGTTGAACTTCCTCCACGCGCTCAGATGATTGTGGCTTTTTCTCGCGTAATTTTCCAGGTGCTCATAGGATCGCCAGTACTGGATTTGAGTGATTTCACGCAGATTAAAATGCGAAGTGTGACCCAACAGTCCGAGCTCCGGGTGCTGATACAATTCACGCATCATGCCTCCCATGGCGTTGGCTACTGGCATCCACTTGTGAACCGCAAGCATACTGTTGATTCGCATCCCGATGATAAATACGACGAAAGGTCCTTCCACTTGTGCTGTAAAACGCCCCGGAACTACTTTTGCCATCAGACTCCCCTACCTTATCAAAGATTTGAGGTGCAGCTCGTAACACCCCATATAATCAGACACATGAAACAAATGTGCAGTCAGATAGGCTCCGTAAAACATCGAGAATAACAGAATGACGGCTTCCTCCTCTGACAGGTGAAGGGCAAGCTGACCATCTTCGGCTGCTTCTTGCACGCCCTTTTGCAACATCTGATGAAGATTAGTAGCTCTAATGGCTTCCCTCTCCTCATGTTCGGGGAAGCGCAAATACAATTCAGCATCAGATAAAAGCGGTACACACGGATGCATTTTTTGCTCGGCTAAAAAGCTGATAAGGCTAAGCATGACCCCAGGTTGCTTCACACTATCTCGCGTAACCTTGGCAAAAATATGCCGAACGGCTTCCCATCCCCTCTTGCCCGTAGTCCGTAGCTCAACAAAGCACTCTGCTTGCCAGATGCTCATGTAATATATCAAGAGCTCTTCCTTTTGCGGGAAAAATTTAAAGAATGTGACCTTCGATACCTCTGCTTGTTCGCAAATGTCATCCACCAGTACATTTCGGAAGCTCCCGTCACCCATCAGCTCCAAGGCAGCGTCCAGAAGGGCTAATTTGGTTTTTGCTTTCTTTTTCTCACGGAGTGATAATCCTTCCATCTTGTACTCCTTTTTCCATATTTCTATTTTCATTTATATTAGTACATAAATTAACTTAAGTAAAGTTTTTTGTTCAAGTAAACAAAGGTCAGACCCCTAATCACGAAGGCTCACTCCTATGTGAAACTGGGGCACAAGAAAGGCAACGTGGTGTTAACCATGCGATAATAATTACGCCATCGATCGTTCAAAAAATAAAGCCAGCCAAAACACTGAACTGCACCCCAATTGTTAGACACATCTAACAGTTGGAGGTGCAGTTTTTTGT
>NZ_JBEAES010000035.1:0-62956 GCF_050477165.1 Brevibacillus sp. FIR094
CTTGTTCGAGAACGTGAAGGTCTTGTTCCCGTGAGTTGAGGCCTTGCGTTTGGGAATGCAGCTCTAGCGCTTTGGACTGGAGCTGTTGTTCTTTCGTCTCGAGATGAAGCGCTAGGGATTGAAGTTCTTGGCCCTGCGTCTGAAGTTCTTGTTCGAGAACGTGAAGGTCTTGTTCCCGTGAGTTGAGGCCTTGCGTTTGGGAATGCAGCTCTAGCTCTTTGGACTGGAGCTGTTGTTCTTTCGTCTCGAGATTATGTGCTAGGGATTGAAGTTCTTGGCCCTGCGTCTGAAGTTCTTGTTCGAGATCGAGAAGTTCCTGCCCCCGTGCGTTGAGGTCTTGCGTCTGGGAATGCAGCTCTAGCTCTTTGGAAGTGAGCTGATGTTCTTTCGTCTGCAGGCTGTGAGCTAGGGATTGAAGCTCTTGCCCTTGTGTCTGAACCTGTTGCTCGAGAATGTGAAGATCCTGTTCCCGTGAATTGAGTTCTTGCGTCAGAGAATGTAGTTCTAGTCCCTTAGACTCGAGTTTTTGCTCAAAATCGAGAAGTTCCTGTTCTCGTGCGTTGAGGCCTTGCGTCAGGGAATGCAGCTCTAGCTCTTTGGACGTGAGTTGTTGTTCTTTCGTTTGCAGATTTTGACCCAGGGATTGAAGTTCTTGCCCTTGGGTCTGAAGTTCTTGTTCGAGACCGAGAAGTTCCTGTTCCCGTACGTTGAGGTCTTGCGTTTGAGAATGCAGCTGTTGTTCTTTCGTCTGGAGGTTATGCGCTAATGATTGAAGTTCTTGGTCTTGAGTATGAAGCTCTTGTTCGAGACCGTGAAGTTTCTGCTCCCGTGCATGGAGGTCTTGTGCCTGAGATTGCATTTCTAGTCTTTGCGCTTGTAACGCTTGTTCAATACCGAGAAGGTCCTGCTTCTGGGCTTGAAGTTCTTGTGTCTGAGAATGCAGCTCCAGCTCCTTAGCCTCGAGCTTTTGGTTGGTAACAAGCAGTTCTTGTTCTTTGGTATGCAGGCTATGCTTTAGGGATTGCAATTCTTGACCTTGCCCCAGCAATTCTTGCTCAAGACCGACAAGTTCCTGCTGCCGTGCTTGAAGTTCCTGTGTCTGAGAATGCAGCTCCAGCTCCTTAGCTTGGAGCTTTTGATCTGTAACAAGCAGCTGTTGTTCTTTCGTCTGGAGTTTATCTGCTAGGGAATGCAGTTCTTGGTTTTGCCCCTGAAGCTCTTGATTGAGAGTGAGCTGTTCTTGTTCTTTCGTCTGCAAGTGATCCGCTTGAGAATGCAGTTCTAACCATTGCG
This sequence comes from Brevibacillus sp. FIR094, assembly GCF_050477165.1. Taxonomy (NCBI): domain Bacteria; kingdom Bacillati; phylum Bacillota; class Bacilli; order Caryophanales; family Paenibacillaceae; genus Brevibacillus; species Brevibacillus sp. FIR094. The sequence continues at coordinate 1,294 of NZ_JBEAES010000035.1, forward strand.
TCTGAAGCTCTTGTTCAAGATCGAGAAGTTTCTGTTCCCGTTTTTGTAGGTGTTGCGTCTGAGAATGCAGTTCTTGCCCCTTCGATTGGAGGTCTTGTTCGAAAGAGAGTAGATCCTGCTCTTTCGTCTGAAGGCTGCTCGCTAGGGAGTGCAGTTCCTGCCCTTGCCCCAGCAACTCTTGCTCAAGATCGAGAAGTTCCTGCTCCTGTGCCGTGAGACTATGCTCAAATGCGTGGAGGTTATGCTCTCGCACCTGGAGTTCCTGCTCGCGCTGCTCCCAATTTGCACTTCCTTCTGTAAGCTGCTGTAGGTCAGAGAGTGTCCGCTCTTCCCGTGCTCGTGCGTCCTCCAACTGCTGATTCAATGATTCGATTCTGGATAGTTGCTCGTGCTGTCTCATCTGCGCACTCTCAAACTCTTCATTTACATGATCCAAAGCTTGTTTCCATGTAAGTTGTTGCTGCTCCAGATGCGCGATCATGTCTAAATGCTGCTGGCGTTCATGCAGGATCTCCTCGATTTGACTCAGCTGTTGCTGATCTTGCTCATGTAACGCTTTTTGCCATTGTGCCTCTTTTTGTTCGAAGCTTTGTACTCGTCGTTGGAGCAATTCAATGTGCTCGCGCAAGTGTGCTTCCTGTGCTTGATGTTTGGACATGATTTCTTCAAGCCGTGGACCTTTTCGTTGCTCTCTGATCTCGGTTTGCAAGCTGTCGATCGAACTCTTTAGTTTTGCCTCTGTTTCCTGGTGGTCGGTTATGGCATTTTCGCGTTGTTTCAGGAGATGTTCGTAGTAGTCAAGCTTGCTCTTCATTTCTTGAAGCATGTTTTGTGAATCATTCAAGCGCTGCTTCCATTCTGCCCCTTTGCTGTCCCAATCGTGGAGGTTCTGGTTTAATTGTCCAAGCTGCTCTCTGTATGCTTCGTTTTTTTGGGATGTTTCCTCTATCAGCTTTTGTAGGTGCCACACTTCTTGCATGAGTTGGTTTGTTTTTTCTTCGTAGTAGTGTGCTTGTTTTTTTAGCAGGAGGAGCTTCTCATTTTCTCTCGACTTGTTTGCATTGGAGATTCTCCTTTTGTACACAGTGTTGTCCTCCTTTTTCCGTCTGGCTTTCCCATATAGACATATGTACGGGGTGGGAATTGGTGCCTGTATTGTAGTGACGGGTTCATTTATAGAAAAAACGGGAGAAGTGCTAGTCTTCTCCCGCCTGATTGGAAACGAATATTTTTTTCTTACGGAGTGGTAATGACAATATCCCCGAATGTGATGCAATCGGCAACCAATAATTGTTCGTCTGGAACGACTGTAATTGTGGCGCTGAAGACGAGGACACCAGAAGAGTCGGTGAGCGTCAGAATGATAACGTCTGGCAAGCCGAGTCCTGTTTCGGCGAGTGTCAGAGAGTAGGTCAGCGTTTCTTGTGCGCCTGTTGCTGTGAATGTCCGTACACCAGTACCTGTTACTACCAGACCTGTCACAATTGGCAGGATAGGCAGTACGGTAATGCATGTCGGCGAGCTGATAGTCGTTGGCGAGAAGCTGAAGCTTTGATCGCCAAGGACATCAGGCAGGAGAGCATCAAAGAAGTTAAAGGTAAACGAGCTGCTGGATGGATCGCAGCTTGGGCAGATATCCGCGATGAGCTGGATCGTACCGACGGCAATGGCGAGTGGGATACCAATAGAAATGGAGACGTTTGGTACCAACGCGTTGACGGACGCCTGGCAATCGCAGTTGCGTACTGGGAAGATTGGTGGGCATTGTGGTGGGAATGTGATCGGCGGGCAACGGAAAGATGGCGTTGGCGATGGAATTGGAATGTTGTTTGGACGTGGAGAGCAGAATTTCGCCAATACTTCCAGTTTGACTTCTGCTTCTACCTGGATCTCTACGCAGACAATGACGTCGAGTTGAACCATGCCACCGAGGAGAACAGTACCGGTTGGTGAGCACTCGAAAGCACTGATTCGGCACAAGATATTGTCCTCATCAAGCGGTTCAGGCAGGCAGAGAACGACTTCCTGATCGAATTGTACGGTCGTTGTGAATTCGCAGAGAGGTGTTCCGTCTGCGAAGACGCGAACGAGCACAGTAGCTCCGAATACGAAGCGAACGACTCCGACCCGAACAGTGGTCCCATTGACTATAATGTTCTCGCGGCGAATACTGACGACTCTGCAAGTAGGACCAGGAGTAACTGGCTCAACGCAGGAGATCGTGATATCTTGCCCTGCACGAATGGCAGCGTCTACCAGAGCTTGACAATCGTCGGGAAGGGCAATCTTGTTTCGGTAGCTGTTCGCTAATACTACCCAGTCATACACCTTATTGACGCGAATGCACTCTTCCTGCAGGTTGTTCGATATAGGAGGAGTTGCTGTAGGCGTCGGTGTAGGGAGCTGGCGACCCATAATGGGCTTCACGTGATGTTTCACCGTAAGAATCCTTCCTTTCCTAGGGAGTTTGCTTTGCAGTTACATACTATGTGGGCAACGGGAGTTTGGCATGTTGAGCATGCGCCTATTTTTTAGGTCACTATCTTGTCAGAATGGAATTTGAAATTTTTGAAAGAACCAATTGTCGTCGAATTTTCTTTGGGCCGTATATCGAACACGCTGAGCGGCAGCCCCGCAAGTCAGCACATCATCCGCAATTTCACTCGCATTTGCGTAGAGCACAAGTTTTTTCGCTGCCTCAATCCGCGGCTCGTTAAAATGGCTGTACGCCATTCGAAGCATATTGTAATAAATGTGCTCATGTGCAACTGTGTAAGGGTGAACTTGCCTAAACAAATGCAAGATTTTTACGGATGGCTGGACCATACACGCATATCCAAAGAGCCACATTTTGATGGAAAACTCGATATCTTCAAATCCCCATATGCGAAAACCACGGTCAAAACCCCCGACTTTCATAAAAGCTTCTCTAGTGACCAGGAAGCATCCCCCTGGTAATATCGCAACCGGTGCCGGGCCTGTTGGCTTTGGATACCAGGTGATCTCAAGCTTTTGATTCAGATTTTGCCCATAGCCAATTTTATGTGGCTCCGTCATGGAAGCGATTCCCGGAGCAACGCCATCTGCTTTTTTTGTAAGAATGAGCTCCATCATACGATCGATCCAAAAGTTTTCAAAAGACAGATGGGCATCGCAAAAAATGAAATAGTTGCCGCGTGAGTGATTCACGCCCAAGTTGCGTGCTGCAGCAGCACCAATGCCTTCTGTTGTGATTAATTTTATTTTTTCATTTTGCCCTTGGCCTTGTAGAAAGTGACAACCGTTATCAGTTGAGGCATCATCGACTACGATCACTTCATATGGATACGTGGTTCTTGTATTCAAAAGGGAAGTGATGGTAGAACGCACATTGTCCCCCTCATTTTTTACAGGAATGATAATGGAGATCAGGGGCATTTGTGAGGTGGGCATATGACCACTCCTTTCTGTAGCATCGTATGCGCAAAGCGTTTCTTCGGAACAGTCATCGCCAAAAATGTTCACTTTGGACACTAGGCATTCATACAATATCGCGGACTGAAGGAAAGTGCGTGAGGAGAGATGGGAATGGATGTTGAGGTATATTACAGTGGTCAACGTGGCGGGACCATGCCGTACGCGGCTCTGCCAGCGTTTCGCTTATTTTGCAAACAAAATGGCTTTCAATTGAAGTGGGATTCGACGAATAAAAGAGTTGACCTGGATTCGGGGTTGAAAGGAAAAGTTTGTGTCCTTTTTACAGGCATATCTACTTCAGGAGGGACCGCCTACGAGTGGGAGGTATTGGGGAACGTTCAAAAATTTCTCTCTGATAGCGGAATGGAGGTTGTCTTAACCCAAAACAATCCGTCTCTGGCGAAAAATACGGATGTCGCCATACGTTTCAGCTTGAAGGAAATGCGAGTCTTGGAAAAACCGAGACTGATTTTCTTTCAAGCGGAGGATGATAAGCGGCAAGATCTGGTCAAGTGTTTGCGAACAGAAATGCAGCAGTCAGGAATCCCGTGCCACTATAAAGTAATCAAAAACCAAAAGCAACCATCGATCGTTCACATCCAGTTGCAGCTACCACTTTATACGGAAGTGAGCAAGCGTAAGATTTATGCGGAAAAAATTGCGCTACACTTAGCGTCAGGGGTTTTGGAGTATTTCCAAAATGGATTACACATTCAACCAATGGCGTTTTTACCACCCAATATTTTAAAGCTGTTTTATTCCACGATGCTCTTTACCTCTGACAAGGAAAGTCAGCAGGAAGTAGATGGAAAGCCATTGGCAGAGGAACAAATCATGATTCAGGAAAGTGACCAGCCGAGTGCTGAGGCCAGTGACTCAAATAAAGAAGAAAACAGCGAAGTAAGCAGCGAATTAAACAGCGAATCAGACAGTGAACGGGAAGAGCTGTTGATCTTGGCAGAAGAAGAACTACTGGAACAAGTAGTGACCATTCATCCGGTCGAAGAAGTGCCTGAATGGGTTGAATTGCGTACAGCGGCAGAAGTGTATTTTGATTACACGTTGATTCACTCTGAATCAGTTGAGAAGCCGTACCTGTTGATTGGGACACTTCAGGTGAAAAATACGGGGAACGTTGAACTGAAAAATCCAATTGTTTGCCTGCGTGTCTCGCCTGTCGATTCGATCAAAATGGGAGGGCAGGTATTGCCGCCGAAGCTCGTGGAGACGATGGCCGTGCAAGGTACATCGGGCTTAAAAGGATGGAGATACCTAGAAGACGATTGGTTTACTCAAGCGATGGAGAGAGGGGAATACTGGATAGCGCCGATCCAACCTGTAACCATTGCGCCAGAATCGACGGAATCGTTCCAGAACTTTCAGATTTCATTTATGAAGCAAGAAGCGGGGAAGGGAATCGTCGTCGAGGGTGTCGTGCTGTGCAACGATCAGACGGTACACTTTTCCGCCAATAACCGGATCGCCGTGTCTTTCTAATATGGAAGAAAAGCCACCATTTCAGTTGAAATGATGGCTTTTCCGTTCCGCGCTTCTATTTTTTCAAGAACATTTGTACGAACGTTTTCCCGTGCGGACCGCCATTTACAACAGCAATGGCTACGAAGTCGTATGTCGGACTCATGATATTGGCTTTGTGTCCGGAGGAATTCATGAACATTTGATGAGCGCTGCTTACAGAGTAGTTTTGAGCAATATTTTCAGCAGCAGCTATATAACGAATACCAAAAGTGTCCATCATTTGAAACGGTGAGCCGTAAGTGGGAGAGGTGTGGCTAAAGTAGCCTTTGTTTACCATTTCTTGAGCTTTTACACGTGCAACGTTCACCAACTGCATGTCCACTTGATAGGGTGCGAGACCACGACTGGTGCGCTCTTGATTCACGAGTTGAACCATTTCTTTTTCCTCAGCCGTCAAACCAGCGGGAAGAGGAACTTGCGTGCCGGCACCAGGGTTTTGTGGTTGCTCAGGCTTGCTCGGTGTTACGGGAGTTGTGGGATTTGTTGGGACGGTTGGCTTCGTATCTGGTTTAGGCTGTACTGGATTGTTCTTGTATTGTGTTTTTATGGCTATAAAGGTTTTGGCGTCAGCTTCACCGGTCAAAGTTTGCTTATTACGTGACTGGAATAGCATGACGGCAAAGCGCGTAGATTCATCGTAATAACCCGAAGCAGTTACTTTGTATCCGAGGCCAGCGAGCATCTTTTGCAATTCCTTTACGTTTTCACCACTAGCACCTAATTTCAGCGTAACGTAATCATTGGACTCATCAGGCTTGCTAGGCTTGGGCGGTGTGCTCGGCTGAGTCGGCTGCTCTTGGTTGCGAGCTTGGTACACGCTTTTCAGTTTATCGTAAGTGGCTTTGTTTACAATTCCGGTTTGCGGCAGCTTGTATTTTTTCTGAAATGCTTTGATGTTAGAAGCCGTGTAGCTGTTGTATGTCTTGTCCACTACCAGCTTGTAGTCGTAATGAAGTACATCGAGCATCTTTTCCACTTCAAGCACGCGCGAGTTTTTCATCCCTTTTTTCAAAGAGGTAAAGCTTGTTTTCGCAAATGCAGGTTGTCCGATCATGGTAACGAGGACGGACAGGGAAAGGATCGTTGCCATTTTCTTTATGTTGCGATTCATCTCATCACGCCTTTCTCTGATTTGTCGCACCACAATGGTACTAAATGTGGAACAAATGAGAAAAGCACAAAATATTGGAAAGAGGTGGAGGTGGAATGTTTGACCTCTCTTGGATCGACTTAATCATTCTCGTGTTGGCAAGCTTTCGTCTCACGCATTTGATTGTTTTTGATGAGATCACGTCTTTTCTGAGAAACCCATTTTATCAGGTGTTATATGTACCCGATGAGTCGGGGCAAATGGTTCGGGACTTTCAATTTAAAGGCGGAAGGATGCGCCAATGGATAGGCAGATTGTTGAGCTGCCATTGGTGCGTGGGAATTTGGGTGGGCGCTTTGATCGTTGCGTTGTATATGTATGTGCCAGCCGCCTATCCGTTGTTACTCCTGCTTGCCATAGCCGGAGCGGCGGCTGTCATTGAGACGAAGCTATACTCGAGTTAAAAGGTTAGCTCCTCGAAAAAGTTTTGTACACGATCACTTCGTCATACGAAAGAGGAATGATCTCTTCGGCCATGTATCCTCCTACAATTCTTTGCTGGACTTGAGGAGTGCTCGGTACACCGATACTGGTAGACGCGATGTCCACACGATGCGTCGTGGCATTCGGATCGAGTGGAATTTCGAGGGCAAAGGTGGGTTTTTCAACGGTATAACTTTTTACGTTTACGCCATTTACAAGCGCAGTCAAAATAATGGGCTTCGGCAATTTTACGGGGGAGCCAGGGACTTTGCCCTTCACGAGCAACATTTGAGCCGGTGCAGAAGGATCTGATTCAACAATCGCGCGCAGGACAGGAGGCGCCCACAAGTCCATCCCCCGATTCATGCTTGTGATTCTGGTTGTATTGGATGGAAAGGACTTATAGAGCCTCAACAGGTCGAGTACACCCATGCCTTTGTATTGTGGAACGTACGATATCCAGTGGCTGGGTATGGATGAATAATTTTTCGCAAGAGATCGTAAGACTTCAGGTACGCCGACGGAATGCCATTGGGTAGCTGATTTGCACGCTGTGTGGATTCGAGCGTTTCCTAAATACTGAGGCAGATAACCGATGGGGTAAAATTTGGCGATGCGCATCCACAGGTCATAATCCATGCAAAATTGCAATTTTTCATCTACGCCCCCCATGTGCCTGAAGACGTGGGCTCTGATGAAAGCGGATGGCTGGCAAATCACACAGCTCTGATACAACTTCTTGGAATCAGCCTGTTCTGACGGGTAGGTGGTGGATACTTGACCGTACTCGTTCATCACATGGCAATTGCCGTGAAGCATTCCCCAGCCTGGGTTACTCGCAAAAGCGTGTACAGCCTTCATTATGGCGCCAGGCACATAGGTGTCGTCTGAATTCAACCAGCCAATGATTTCCCCTCTTGCCAATGCCAAGCCTTTGTTAAGCGCATGAGACTGTCCGCGATCCGGTTCGGAAATAAAACGGAAGCGCGGATCTTTTTGTGCATATTCTTGCAAGATGGAGAGCGTATCGTCAGTCGAACCTCCATCTACCACGATATGCTCAAGGTTTACATAGTCCTGGGTTAATATGCTATTTATGGTCTCACGAATAAACCGGCCTTGGTTGTAAGAGGGGGTAATGATACTCACGAATGGTTGCTGTGAGTGGGACACGAGATTCACTCCCATCTTTCCATCATAAAAAATGCATGCACTACCATCAGACTATGAAAGAATGGAAAATCGGGTACACAAGCATTGTCGATCTTGTGCACCCGATTTTCATTTACCCGGATTTTACAAGTAGTCTGGAATGATTCCTGGATTGCGGAATATACGGAGCAATTCCGCGTGGCAGTTAGGGTCAATTGCGCTGCCAGAAATGGCTCTTGCCACGAGGCTGATGCGACCTGCATCGTAATTGTTTATTTTGCCAGAGGGGATGGTTCGAACTGATTCAGGTATAACTTCAAACAGCGTGCTCTTCAGCATCTCCTCAATGCAAAGGACGGATGGCAACCACCAAGTCGTATCGTCCTTATAAATTCGGTTCATTTGACCAGGAGCGCCGTTGTAGACCATGATGGATTGATTCGTATCCAAAATACAGGCAGTTTCCAACAAGAGGTGTCCACCTGGCTTAATCACGCTTCGGCATTGCGACAATGTCCACATCGGATCGCGCAGATGATAGAGCAGACCAAGATGCTGGACAACATCAAATTGATTGTGCCGAATTTGATGTGGGAACGGCAGGGGTTCTGTAAAATCGTCCATCAGCAATACTTGCAGACCTTCCCAAAGCTTATAAGGACTGGTATTGTACAGCGGCAAAACTTTGCTTTGCAGGATGTTCTTGCAAAACTCAAAATTCAAATAGAGTGGTTGCATACAGTCTGTAGCAACGACAAGACTCGCTCCTCTTTGCTCCGCTTCAAAAGCCCACATACCGTCAAAGCTAGCGAGATCAAGGACGCGTTTCCCCGAATATTGGATGTATTCTCTGGATTGTCTCGTCATATTCCATACACTTTCCAGAAGCGTAATCCCGGGAGTGACAATACCGGGTCGCAGTGCGATTTTATGATACCATCGCCGTTTGTTGATCTCATCGAGGATTTCCTGATCTGTCCAGAATCTTCCCATCGACATGTCCCCCTTCATTGCAGAGTGCTTGCCCTATACGATATGTTCGGACTGAGCTGGGGGAAATGATATAAATGCATTAATTTCGTCCCATTCACGTCTAAAGTTGCTTGGCAACTAGCTGGTTTTCGGAAAAAAGGCATATGCCCGTTTCTCGTTGTCTGTCACATACATAAAGTATGGGGAGAAAAAGGAGGCGGAAAGAGTATGCCCTTGCCCATCGTGATCATCCATCGGGGGGACGATGATTATCTCACATACAGCTTGCAGCAAGCGAAAAGAAGTAACCCCCATTCGCCCGTCTATCTAATAGGGAATGGAGGAAACAGGAGGCATGCTACGAACGGCGTCATTCACGAAATGATAGACGATTACATGCATGCCGCTAGCGAAATGACGAGAGTCTATAAACATATTCATTTCATGCCCTTTGAGTACAATTTGTTTTGTTTTCAAAGATGGTTTATTTTATTGGCGTTTATGGAAAGGCATCAGATTCCGAAATGCTGTTATATCGATACGGATGTCATGGTGTTTACTGACGTGAACCATCCGCGCTTTGGCAACTTTACGATGGAATTCGTATGGACCAATTTCGTAGATAGGCAGAAGCTGGAACTATATTGCGAGTTTATGAAGTCTCACTTTGCCAATCCTATTGCATTCGCGCAAGTCGTTCATTACACGATGAAGAAAAAGGAACATGTACGATTCAATCAGCCCCTAATTACAGATATGGTGCTGGCCTTGCTGTTTCTTGAGAGGTTCAAGGATTACCAAATCACGAATGGCTTGTTTCATGATGGCATCATTGATGGGAATATTCAGCAGGCTACAACGGTGGAAAATTTGTACGGCTATAAGAAAATTTACTCGATAAATGGTGTCTTGTGCTGCAAGGATAAGGCAACAGGTCGATATCTGCAGGTGTTTTCTCTTCATTTTCAAGGATACATGAAGCACTTTATGAGATTTTTCACGGCACCCTATCTCCCCCAAGCCGGTTCTTACATTTTCGATTATATTTCCAACCGATGGATTCAGTTTTCATAGGCCTCTATCATCCCTCGTGTTATTTGACCATTTTCATTGGACCATAGAGCATCGACTGCGACAAACGCATACGATGGTGCATACAACACGATAAACGGATAGAGGTGGCCTGGGTGAAACTGATATTGCTATCGGGTGGTTCAGGGAAAAGGCTGTGGCCGCTCTCCAATGATGTCAGGTCCAAACAGTTCTTGAAGTTGATAGGCAATGCACATGCCCAACCAGAGGCGATGGTTCAACGAGTGTGGAGGCAGCTGGCCTCCCGCAATTGGTCGGAGCCTGTTTATATTTCAACAGGTCGTTCGCATGTTGACTTGCTTCAAAGCCAACTTGGAGAAAGTGTTCCTTTGATCGTGGAGCCGGAAAAACGAGATACCTTCCCTGCTATTGCTTTAGCGGTGACCTATTTGTACTCTGCTTTGACAATGGACCCGGATGAAATCATAGCTATCATGCCTGTTGATCCATTCGTTGAGGATCGCTTCATGGACAGGATCAAGGAGCTGGAGAGCGTCATACTCAGATCAGGCGCTAATCTCGCATTAATCGGAGTGAAGCCTACGTATCCATCTACGAAATACGGTTATATTGTGCCACGGCTAGAATCAGAGTCGGATCAGGGTAAAAGGCCTCAAGCCTATCAAAAAGTAAAAAGCTTCAAAGAAAAACCGTCACTTGAGCAAGCGCAGGATTTAGTAGAAAAGAAGGCCCTATGGAATTGTGGAATTTTTGCTTTTCGATTGGGCTATCTGATTCGCGAATTGGAGCAAAAAGGATTGCCTACTGAATACAACCGCATGCTTGAGCAATATAGCCAAATGCCTGCCATCAGCTTTGACTATGAGATTGTAGAAAAGGCAGAGAAAGTAGTTGTTCTCCCATATGAGGGAGACTGGAAGGACTTAGGGACATGGAATACGCTCACGGAAGAAATGAGCGTGAATGCAATCGGGAAGGTTTTGCTTGATGAGAGTTGCACGAATACGCACGTTATCAACGAATTGGACATACCTATCGTGTCTATCGGTTTATCGGATATGATCGTGGCAGCCAGTCCTGATGGCATCCTCGTTTCTTCCAAGGAACAAAGTCATATGGTCAAAAACTTGGCTTCGGATTGGACAAAGCGCCCAATGTATGAAGAGCGGCGTTGGGGATGGTATCAAGTTATGCATTTTCAGAAGAATGAAGACGACGTGGAAGTATTAACGAAAAGAATCCATGTATACGCAGGGAAAAATTTGAGCTATCAGTACCATCACTACCGTAGCGAAGTATGGATCATCGTAGTGGGCTGCGGCGAGTTCATTTTGAATGATCAGCTGAGCCAGGTTGGACCAGGTGACGTATTGCAAATCCCGGTAGGAGCCAAACATGCAATCAAAGCCACGACTGAGCTGGAATTCATCGAGGTACAGATGGGAAGTCAGTTGGTGGAAGAAGATATCGTTCGACTGGGAATGACGTGGTCAGCGATCCTGGAGCAGATAGGGAAGCACGGTGATCACGATGGTTGATCCAGCGTTTTGGCGAGACAAAAAAGTGTTGATCACAGGTCATACGGGGTTCAAAGGGGCATGGCTGTGCTTATGGCTGCATCATTTAGGGGCGAAGGTAACAGGGTATGCGCTGTCGCCGCCGACGAATCCGAGTATTTTTGAGTGTGCCCAAATCAGCTCATTGGTTGATTCAATCATTGATGATGTCAGATCGAAGGAAAGTGTTCAAAAAGCGATCAGCCAAGCAAACCCGGATATCATCATTCACATGGCCGCTCAGCCGCTGGTGCGCTTGTCGTATCAATATCCGGCGGAAACCTACGAAATCAACGTCATGGGTACGGTGAATGTACTCGAAGCGGCGAGAGTGGCTGTGCAGAACGGAATGAAAATCAAAGCAATCCTCAATGTTACGACGGATAAGGTCTACGAAAATCGGGAGTGGGTGTGGGGATACCGTGAGCAAGATGTGTTGGGGGGCTATGATCCGTACTCGAACAGCAAAGCATGTTCGGAACAAGTGACTGCCTCCTATCGCAATGCTTTCTTTCACCCCGATCAGTATCAGCAGCATGGCGTAGCAGTTGCTTCAGCGCGAGCAGGCAATGTAATCGGCGGGGGTGATTGGGCTCTTGATCGCTTGATACCGGATTGCCTGAGTGCCTTGATTAAGGGAGAGAAAATCACCGTCCGAAATCCAAAAGCAATTCGACCATGGCAGCACGTCCTTGAGCCAGTAACAGGGTATTTGATGCTCGCTGAAAAAATGTGGGGAAATGGCAAGGATTACGCCCAGAGCTGGAATTTTGGTCCGAATGAGGAAGATGCCAAATCGGTAGAGTGGATCGTCCAGCAATTGTGTGAGCGATGGGGAGTTGGTGCCAGCTTTGAAGCAGAGCGAACCGATCCTCAATGGCACGAAGCTCAATACCTAAAGCTGGACTGTTCCAAAGCCAAAAGTGTAATAGGCTGGAAGCCCAAGTGGTCACTCGAGCAGACCTTGGACAGTATCATTTCTTGGCATAAGGCTTATCAGCAAAAGCAAGATGTAAGGGAGATCTGTTTGGCCCAAATCGCAGCGTATACAGATAAGGCCCAATGAACAAAAGAGGAAGGAGCGCAGCCAATGAAAGTCGTCATCCTAGCAGGAGGGTATGGCACGCGCATTGGAGAAGAAACGCATCTTCGTCCGAAGCCGCTCATTGAGATCGGTGATTGGCCCATCATTTGTCATATCATGTCCATTTATTCCAAGTACGGTTTTCATGATTTCATCATCTGTCTCGGGTACAAAGGCTACATGATCAAGGAGTATTTCGCGCACTACTTCCTTCACCATTCTGATGTGACATTTGATTTTCGGAATGACAATCAGGTCACTTTTCACAACCACAATGCTGCTCCGTGGCGAGTCACATTGATTGATACGGGGAAAGACACAGGGACAGGTGGAAGGGTGAAGCGCATTCAGAAGTATGTGGGAAAAGAAACATTCATGCTGACGTATGGAGATGGCTTATCCGACATTGATATTGAACAGCTGGTAAAATTTCATCGTACGCATAAAAAACTCGCAACGATCACCACGACTCAACCGCCAGGCCGATTTGGAGCATTGGATATTGCCAATGAGAGCACCGTAAGAGGATTCCAGGAAAAGCCAAAGGGGGACGGCGGGTGGATCAATGCAGGTTTTTTTGTCATGGAGCCGGGCGTATTTGACTATATTGCGGGTGATGAGACGGTATTGGAAAAAGAGCCGCTGGAGAGCTTGGCCAAGGCGAATCAACTGATGGCCTTCAAGCATACTGGTTTTTGGCATCCGATGGACACGCTCAGAGATAAAAACTACTTAGAAGAACTGTGGAAATCCGGAAAAGCAGCATGGGCAACCAGCCGAACATGAAGGAGGAAGCAGGAGTGGGTGGATTAAACGAGAACAGTGAAGAGGTTTTTTCTCCGATCGGATGCGGGGACATTACCATCGATTGTGGGGCAAACTACGGAGTCATTTCTCAAAAAATGGCGGATAAAGGCGCCCTCGTCTTTGCTTTTGAACCGAATCCATACGTATTTGAGGAATTGAAAAAAAGAGTTGGTTCCTATCCCAATGTCGTATGTATAAACAAAGCGGTTTGGCATAAAAACGACAAGCTGCGCTTGCATTTGCATGATCTTTACCATACTGATCCGGCAGGGTCTGCTTATGCCTCTTCTCTTCTGACTAATCATCCCGTTACGAATCCGGAAAAGTATGTAGAGGTAGAAGTGATCGATTTGACACGGTTTATCCAAATGCTCAATCGTCCGATCAAATTAATCAAAATGGATATCGAGGGGGCAGAATTTGAACTGTTGGAAAAAAACGTGGAGCAAAATTTACACCTGCAAATAGAAAAAATCGTCGTAGAAAATCATGAATGGCTGATCGAAGACTTGAAAACGAAAGCCGATCACTTTCGGAGGGTCATGCAAGAAAAACGAATTCACAACATCGACTTGAACTGGGTATAAAGCAGGTGAAGGGGAGCGATCCCAAATGAAGATACTTGTGACCGGCGCGACAGGCTTTCTCGGAAGCCAGCTCGTAAAAGCGCTACGATTGGACGGACATACCGTCATTATTTTGAAAAGGAGCACTTCCGATTGCTCGCGTATCCAGGACATATTGCCTGATTTGATTACGTATGATACGGATCGGGGTCAATGGGAAGCTCCTTTTTTCGAGCAGGGGAGAGTCGATGCGATCATCCATACGGCAACCTGTTATGGACGCAAGAACGAGAGCCATGCCACGATGGTAGATGCAAATGTGACCTTTCCGCTGAAACTGCTGGATGTGGCTATGCGCTTTGACACCCCTGTTTTTCTGAATACAGATACCTTTTCCAGTGCGCCCGTCCGATTATCCAAGCATCTACAACCATACAATTTGACGAAGCGTCAGTTTCGAGAATGGGGAAAATGCCTAGCAGATACATCTTCCCTGCAATTCATCAATGTCAGGCTGGAGCATATGTATGGTCCTTATGACAGTACGAAGAAATTTGTCGCTTTTGTCATCAAAAGCTGTCTCGAAAATCAGCCCGAACTAAGGCTTACAGAAGGAAAGCAAGCAAGGGACTTTATTTATGTGGATGATGTTGTTTCTGCCTTTCGTGTGCTGCTGGCGCAAGCTACCCGTCTACCCGCAGGCTTTACGGAATACCAGGTAGGGACAGGTACGGCTACTTCGATCCGCGAGTTTGTAGAACTGGTTCATCAGATGACCCGATCACGTACGGTCCTGAAGTTCGGATCGCTTGCTTATCAAGACCTGGAAATCATGCATTCACAAGCAGACATTCGACCACTGCAAGCATTAGGGTGGAAGCATCAAGTGAAGCTGGAGGATGGATTGAGAAAGGTCATGGCCAATTTCAAATAGCGGCGAAACAAAAAACATGGCGAGCCTGCAGCCATGTTTTTTCGTGTACGCTTAATCGAGGAAGGTCTTGTTCGTACAGAACAGATCAGCGTGGAAAGGTTTCATTTCGTCTAGTAAATGGTTGTAGTTCTTCACCTTCACCACCGTATTGTCCCGCTTAAACATATAGATATGAGAAAACAATTTTTCCAGCAGTGTGTATAGCACGAGTGGATGTCTGCCGAAGTTTTCCTTGATGCTTTCCGGGTTGAATTCAATGATCACATCCGGGTCCCACTGCTTAAGCGTTCGCATTGCACTTTCCAAGACGACGACTTCTGAACCTTCCACGTCAATTTTAATAAGGTCGATGCGCGATATCATATTCTGTTCTACCCAGTCATCCAACCTGACACATGATATGAATTGAGTGGATTTCTCCACGTCTTTAGGCTCATGCGGGATGTAAGACCATCCGCCTCCACGCGGGTCGTCATTAAAATGGATGTTCCCGTTCCGGTCAGCTATTCCGAGTTGGAGTGGTTCGACATTGGTGATGTGATTCTCGGCTAGGTTTCGCAGGAGATAAGGATAATTGGCATCCGAAGGCTCGAACGCGTAAACCTTGCCTTGGGGTGCAAGATAGCTCAGGGCGAGTGAGATCGCACCGATGTTCGCTCCGATGTCTAGGCAAACATGGTCAGGTTGTACGATTTTTTTCAGCGGAAGGATCACATAGTCTTCATAGTATCCCTTGTAATATTCCATAAAGTACAGGACGCTTTGATCGGAGTCGTCCCCATAGACGGTAAAGGTTTGGTTGTCAAACGGCAGGTGAAAGTCAACTTTCTTCATCGAATTCGTTGCTCCTTCAAGTGGATTGTAGATCATGATGATGTCATTTCCTACGACGAATAAGAGGTCTGGACGAATAGAATGAACGAATTCTCGTAGTCCTTGGATAGTGGGATAATCGTTCAACAATGGATTGGGACCAATAAAACAACGAGCATCATCAATCAAAATGACGTGATTTTGAACAAAATGCTGCAGAATGGCAGCCAGCTCCTGCAAGATAGGGGTGTCTAGGTCTCCTTTGGCTGCCTCAGTTGAGCGGGGGATGTAATGACCGTCCAGCCAAAACAGGCAAGGTGATGTAACAGAGTGCATCAGGTTGGTCACTACTTCTCCGCTGTCACCGTGGAGGATATGGATGTGGCTGTCGCCTGAAAATCTCTCTTTTGCCGCTATAAACAATTCTTCATCCAGCTCGATGGAAATGAGCAAGTCGAAATGGTGTTTCATCGCTTGCAACATGTCGCCCTTAAACGTACCTGTCTCGATCAAGGTGCGTATGCCCATCGTTTTTGCTATATGCTTGATCTTTGACCTTTTCAAATCGTTTGTTGGTGCTTCCAATAGCCAAAAATCCCAAGTTTCTTGTTCAGTTAATGGGAACGGGATTCGGCGCTCCTTCCTCCACGTATCCCGAATTTGCTGCATGCGTGACATACAAAGATGACCTCCTTTCAAATGACATTAGCGTGCGATGGAAGAAAAGACAGCCAGTGTTTCGCGCGCGCATTTCTCCCACGAAAAGTGCTTGGCTTGATGGATGCCTTTGGCAATCAGCTCTGCTCTTGCCTCAGGTGTCAAATAAAGATGGGCGAGCTTCACCGCGATATCATCGGAAATATTCGGGTCAAAGGTGAGAGCAGCGTCACCCACCACCTCAGGAATACTCCCTGCATTGGAGCATACGATTGGAATGTTGGACTTCATGGCTTCCACCAGTGGAATGCCAAAGCCTTCGAAGAGGGAAGGGAAGCAAAGGAACTGGGCATTCCGATACAAGTAAGGCATCTCTTCCTGTGGTACGTAGTGGAGCCATTTGACCTGGTTCCACAGCTGGTTATTTGTGATGTAATTCATGACGTTTTGATGTGCCTCTTGAGCAAAACCGGTG
Organism: Brevibacillus sp. FIR094; assembly: GCF_050477165.1. Taxonomy (NCBI): domain Bacteria; kingdom Bacillati; phylum Bacillota; class Bacilli; order Caryophanales; family Paenibacillaceae; genus Brevibacillus; species Brevibacillus sp. FIR094. Next base: position 17,931 of record NZ_JBEAES010000035.1, read on the forward strand.
AAAACCATGGGAATTCGTATATTGTGTTTATCTCGCAAAGTGACAAGTGCTTTGAATACATTCAGGTGATTTTTGTGATGCCATGTATTGGCGGGGAAAAAGCCGTAGTCACTAGTAAGCTTATACTTTTGTATGACTTGCTGGTTGAGTGCCTCATTATGCGGCAAGGAAAATTCCCGCGAAGCATCTAGGTGGATCGCATGTACTTTGTGCGGAGGAAGCTCGAATTTTTGGAGGATCGTTTGTTTGGAAAACTCCGAGAGAGTCAGCACGGCACTGCAACGCTGTGCAGACGATTGGTAGTTGTCTTTTCGCCAGCGCAAGGAATGAGCATCGAAAAACTCCGGGTAATACTCGTGCTGGATATCAGGAATGTTGATAACAGAAGGGATTGTGACATCAGCTGGATTCAAGACAAGCAACGGACAGAACCACAAATTCAACTGTAAGGAGTTAATCCAGAAATGGAGCATCGCGTGTGCATTTCCGTGGTCGGGGACCATGAATTTGCGCACATTTTTTTGTGCCTCAAAGGTATGGAAATTGTGTGACGATAAAAAAAGAAACCACTGATGTCCGTCCCCAGTATTCATCGAGTAGGCCAGCAAGTTCCTGACATACTGTTCCATTCCACCGATTTTGCCAGGAATAACTGACATCAGATTTATTCCGATTCTCATGTAGGGATCCTCCCTTGTACGTGAGGATGCGCCATGTACCAAGCAATCGTTTTTTCCAAGCCAGCGAGTAAGGAAGTTTGTGCCACGAAGCCGAAGCGTTCTTTTGCTTTAGTCACATCTAAAAGGCGGCGCGGTTGTCCGTCAGGCTTGGTTTTATCCCACTCGATCTCTCCTTGGAAGCCGCTTAGCTGCCTGATGATTTCGGCTAAATTTTTTATGGAAATTTCGTGGCCGGAGCCGATATTGACCGGTTCCGATTGATCATAGCGCTGTGTAGCAGCAATAATCGCCTGTGCCGCATCTTCGACATAGATGAACTCTCTCGTCACGCTCCCTGATCCCCAGAGCACGATCTTCTTTTCAGCATTTCGTATAGCGTCTACACATTTTCGAATAATGGCAGGAATGACGTGAGAGGTTTCCAAATCGAAGTTGTCGCCTGGACCGTACAAATTGACAGGGAGCAAATAAATGGAATTGAACCCATATTGCTCGCGATAAGCTTGTGACTGCACTAGCATCATTTTTTTAGCTAAGCCATATGGAGCATTGGTTTCTTCAGGGTAGCCATTCCAAATATCTTCTTCCTGGAACGGGACGGGCGCATGCTTCGGATAGGAGCAAATGGTTCCGATGGCTACGAATTTTTCGACACCGAATAACCGGGATTGCTCTAAAAGCTGGGTCCCCATGATCAAATTATCGTAAAAGTATTTTCCGGGGTTTTTTTGATTCGCGCCGATACCGCCGACGACAGCAGCCAAATGAAGAATGATATCGGGACGGAAATCTTGCAACATCTTGTTCACATCATGTTCTTTGCGAAGATCGTATTCATGGCTTCTAGGGATGAAGATGTCCGTACAGTCCAAATTGCGCAAGTGATGAACGACGTGGCTTCCAAGAAATCCTGATCCACCAGTAACCACAATCCGTTTTTTCGCCAGATTCAATTCGTGTCAACCTGCCTTTCTCGTCCGCATTCAAATTCGAGGCGAAGGGACTCTGCGATTTACCCATTTTTCGATATGGGCCTTGCCTTTGGTGAATTCCTGATAAAATTGGTACTCCTCGTAGGAAAGCGGGAGGACTTCTTCAAGGTGGTAGCTAACAGATCGTTTGACTTCAGGATTGTTGGGGTGGTCCTGAAGGATCTGCTGGCTGCAAAAAATACTCACTTCACATTGCTGTCCCTCTGAGGTAATGGGAATCACGACTTGAAAACGCGCGTGGGTAACTTGGAATTTGTGTACAAGTTTCCCGTTCCTCATGACATGGAAATGCAGGAGAGGGGCGATATTATGGTTGCTTCCTTTGAGAAGCAAAGCATGCATCGGTCCATGGCTGGCTTCGATGGTCATTCGCAGGTTTTGGGGAGCCCATGCGTCCGAGTAGCGGTTGGATCTAATGATTTGGGGAGAGGGTCCGAATGCATGATACGCTTTCAGCTTGTGGAGAAACCAAAATGCTCCTTGTTTATAGTGCTTCTGCGTGTAGTGATGGAGCCATTCATTCGAGATGGTGCCATGATGCTTCACGCTCGTTTTCAAAATTTCGGAAAACCCTGGCTCCAATTCATAAACGTATGTCTTACACGCGCTGTACAAACGGGAATTGGCCAAAAACTCTGGTATCGTCCCAATCGGATAATGCAGGGAGATCCGGTTCCACAGATCGTAATCCATGCACCAGTCATGCTCCTCATTTACACCGCCAACTGCTTCAAAGGCATGCTTACGCAGGAACGCAGCGGGTTGGCATATGAGGTTGAGATGAAACAATTTTTTTCTGTCAAATTCCATCCAAATGTACGGATATTTCACTTTGTCATTTTCATCGATATGGAGCCCTTTCCCGTAAACGACTCCCCATTCGGGATGCTGCTGGAAGGCTGCGACGGCCTTTCGAATCGCGCCGGGAAAATACGTATCATCTGAATTGAGCCAACCGATGATCTCACCACGGGCCATTTGTAATCCTTTATTGACGGCATGGGATTGGCCGCGATCTGGTTCGGAAACGTAGCGGAAGCGGTCTGCAAGATGACTGTATTGCTGTAAAATACTCTGGGTACCGTCGGTTGAGGCACCATCTACCACAATATGCTCAATATGGGGATAGTCTTGTGTCAGTACACTCTCAATCGTTCGCTTGATGAAGGGTGCCTGATTGTACGAAGGGGTGATGACACTTACGAGAGGAAGGGATTGCATGGCCATAAAAAGTTCCCTCCTGATTTTTTCTACTCATCCACTCGACGTTTTCAAGAGATGCTCTGTTGGCGTAGCACAGTGCGCCAGTAATTCAATAAATCTTCCATCGTTTGCTGGAAAGAGATCTCGGGTTCCCATCCCGTCTTTTCTCGAAATAGCGAAGAGTCACCCAATACGATATCTACATCAGAGGGACGCAACCGATTGGTGTCTACGTGTATTTCTACCTGCACATCAGTCAGTGCCAACAGCGTCTTTAACATGTCCTCGATGGTATAACGGGTACCTGCGGATATATTGTATACATCACCTGGTTCGCCTTGCGTAATAGCCAACCAGTACGCCTTGACAATATCTCGTACATCCGTGAAGTCTCGAATTGCCCCAAGATTGCCGACGAGTACTTTCGGCTCTTGCAGACCGAGCTCAATCTGGGCAATTTGTTTGGCAAAATTGGAGGTTACATAGCTTTCGCCTCTTCTCGGACCTGTATGGTGAAACGTACGTGTACGGATGATCGCCAGAGCGTAACTGTGATGATATTGATATCCCAGATAATCCTGGGCAATTTTACTGACAGCGTATGGATTGAGAGGACGGAGGGGGTTGGTCTCCTTAATGGGGATTTCCTCGGGATAGACCAAACCATATTCCTCACTGGAACAAGCGATTTGAATCTTGCACGGAACAGCATGGTTCCGTACTGCCTCGAACAGATTTAACTGTGGGACAATGTTGTTCACCATCGTATCCGCAGGAGACGATACCGAGGTGGGGACGAAGCTTTGTGCAGCCAGGTGAAAAATGAGATCAGGCTTTATTTTCTGGATGAGTTCATTTACAGATTGGGGATCTTTTAATTCACAGTTTTCCATATGCACGCGGTCCATCAAGTGCCCCAGCTGCTCTTTTTTGGTAAGGGATCGGAATGTGCCGTAGACATCTACATCTCCCCGTGACAGTAGATACTCAGCCAAGTGACTGCCGGCAAATCCCGTTACTCCGGTAATTAATGCCTTCATGAGTCAAATCCCCCCTGTCCATGATGCTCATAGCGAAGGATGAACAGCTTAACATATTATGAATATGGAAAAACGTGAAAAAATGGCACGGCGCACAGCTCGTTTTCAACCGGAATTTTATGGGGATCAGAGCTCGGCTCGCACCCATTTGCAGGTTGGATAGTCGAAATACATGAAATCATCTGTGTTCGGGATGTCCTGTGAGCGGAAGTAGGGGATATATCCTTTTGCAAGTCCTTGAAAATGCAAGGAATGAGCGCTAAGGTAGTCTGTCGTGCCCGTTATTTTGCAATAGAGAGTGCCAGCCTTTTGATAAATCTGCTTCTTCCCATCGTGGCTGTCGGCCTGCGGGCAGGATGGGGCAAAAGGACAGTTGAGATTATGATCGAAAAAGCCGTTGGCAACTATACCATACGTAGCATTGCGGCGAAGCACGTAATTGTGAAACAGGATAAACAACACCATGTCAGAAATGGGTACATCTCCGAGTTCATTTTTCGCGAATTGAAGCAGTGTCTGGTAGTGGAGAGGTTCGCGAAAAAACTTGGTCGCGTAATCGCAAAATTGATTGAGTTTTTCCAGGTCGCATACGGTCGTCCAGGTATACTCAAACGTAAAGTCATCGTAATCCTCATTTTCTCGCTTGTTGATATCAGTGTATAGCATCACGTCGGAGTCCAGATAACAGCAACGTTCTATCCCTTGACTCCTCATAAAATCGCGCAAAATAAACCAGCGTTGGAAGCAAAACAGATTGTATTCATAGGTGTTGGAAGTGGTGTGCTTGTAAACATAAGAAAAAGCTTGGGCGCTTTGATAGAAATGACTCAACAGGAAGTGCTCTGAGTTTTCTTTCGAAAGATTCTTGTTTTCTGGGTTTCCGATGAGAATGACACGAGAGGAAGGATTGCTGTATTTCGCCTGTTGCATGCAAAATCCTACATGCTCTTCAGCCGTTCTGTGAATAAACACGATGGGCAAACTCACAATTATACATCTCCTCTGTCTTACAAAATGCCTAATAGGCTCCTATTGATAAACTTTATCCTAATATATTGTCCCGAGGAGGGCCTTGAAACGGCTGGCGCCTCTTACGTGGAACATTTTGTATAAGATGTATGCAAATAGCCTGTTTTGCAGCCTGTTCATTGAATGACCAATCGTATCCACAAAAAGAAAAATAAGATACGTAAAGACGGACGTTGTAAATGGAGGCGTGGGGAGAATGGATGGGTTAAACCGGTATGAAAAACGAGTGTATTCCCAAAATGGAGAAGACGGCATCATTGAAGAAATATTTTCGCGAATCGGAACTACGAATCGCTATTGTGTAGAATTCGGAGTTGGAGATGGCTCGGAATGCATGATCAAAAATCTCGTCACGCAGCATGGATGGAGCGGATTGGCGATGGAAGGCGACCTGAACAGTTGCAAAAAAATGTCTGCCGATTATGCCCCCTTCCCGCAGCTCACGATCAAATGTGAGTCGATCACGAAAGAAAATATTGCTCCGTTATTCGAAGACAATGGTGTTCCAAAGGAATTTGATCTGCTCTCCATCGACATTGACGGCAATGATTACTGGGTATGGCAAGCTCTTTCTACTTACAACCCGCGACTTGTTGTTATTGAGTACAATGCGTCTTTTCCACCTCCACAAAAAATGGTGATTGAGTATCAACCGGATTTTATATGGGGTGGTACTACCTATTTTGGTGCCAGCTTGAGTTCCTTGGCCATTTTGGGAACCAGGTTGGGGTATGCCTTGGTGGGGACAGATTCAAAGGGCGTCAACGCTTTTTTTCTTAGACACGACTTGCTTCGTGAATCTGGTTTTTCTGAATTACCACCAGAACAAGCTTATCATCCTCCTCGGTACGGAACAGACGAGGGGGGACATCCTCATCAATCCGGTCCTTATTTGGAAATCTAGTCCATACTAGAATCCGAGCAGCTGTAAGACAGCTTGTTTCAAGGTGAAAAGCCTTTCTTGGCTATCCTGCCTACTCGTTCCTTTCACTCCTAAATAGATTTTGATTTTGGGCTCTGTACCTGAGGGTCTGACACAAAACCACGATTGATCGTGGAAAAAGTATTTGATCGTATCCGAGGCAGGCAAGGTGAGCGGTGTAGTTGTACGTGTTTGACAATCTGTGTAGATTCCGCTGCCGTAATCTTCGATGGCTATGATGGGGTAGGAGGCGATTTGGGAAGGTGGCTGACTGCGCAGAGAAGACATCGTTGCCGCTATTTTTTGCATGCCATCTCCTCCTTTGCACGTGAAAGAAATCAGCTCTTCCGCATAATGACCGTAACGGTTGAATAAGTCATTCATGGTGTCATCGAGGCTTTTGTGCTGTGATTTGTAATACGCGCACATGTCAGCCAGCAACAAAGCAGTTTGTACGGCATCCTTATCCCGGACAAAATCGCCGATTAAGTATCCGTAGCTTTCTTCATAACCAAATTGGAAGACGTACGCTCCACTCTTTTCGTAGGCTTCGATTTTTTCGCCAATATATTTGAAGCCTGTCAAAGTGTCTTCTGTTGATACACCGAAGTCTGTCGCGATGGCTCTGCCCATTTCAGACGTGACGATTGTTTTCAATACAATGCCGTTAGAGGGGAGCTCCCCCTTTTTTTGTTTGGTTTCCAGCAGATAATGAAGAAGCAAGGCTCCCAACTGATTCCCTGTCAGGGCGCTGTAGTCTCCTGCCTGATTTTTGACGAGCACACCGAGGCGATCTCCATCAGGGTCGGTGCCCATGATCAGGTCAGCATCCACCTGTTTGGCGGATGAAATCGCTAATCGAAACGCCTCAGGCTCTTCGGGATTAGGGGAGGCTACAGTCGAAAAGTTAGGATCAGGGACAGCTTGCTCTTCAACAACACTCACTTGTGTATACCCGAAAAATTTCAAACCACGCGTGATAGACTCATGCGTCGTACCGTGCAGGGGAGTAAAGACGATCTTCACTTGCTCCCGGATCGCAGGAGATAAGTCAGGATGGACGCGTAATTGCTTTACTTTTTCCAAATACGAATGTAAGAGAGAATCGTCAATGTAGTGAAGAAGTCCATTTTTGTACAGCTCTGGTTCATTGGCTGGGGTGATTTCGAGTTCATTTCCGGCTGCAACGATCTGTTCCATCAGTCGTTCGGCTGTCGCGAGCGTAATTTGCCCCCCGTCCGCGCCATAAATTTTGTAGCCGTTATATTCGGGAGGATTGTGGCTTGCTGTAATGACAATGCCAGCACACGCGCAAAAGTGGCGTACAGCAAAGGAAAGCAAAGGGGTAGGAGTCAGCTGGTTGAATATACATGTAGTAATCCCGTACTGACCGAGAACTTTGGCGGTTTCTTTGGCAAACAACTGTGAGTGTTTCCGTGAATCATAGGCAATGACGACTTTTTTGACGGACAGATCCGGGTATGTTTCGAGCAAATAAAGAGCTAGCCCTGCGCTCGCTTTGCGAATCGTGTATAAGTTGATGCGGTTTATTCCCGGCTCCATGACCCCGCGCATGCCTCCGGTTCCAAATGTAATCGGGGCAGAGAAGCAATCAGCAAGCTGCTTTTCATCAGTGTGCATGGCGGTTAACTGCTGACGAAGCTCTGGATCGAGGGATTCACACTCGTTCCAGCGTGTGTAGTGTGCGTGCCAGTTTGCATCCATGTAGAGTTCACTCCCGCGTGTAGAGTACGACATCATTTACTAGGGTATTAACGAAATGGTGAGGGAGTGAGTGGAACGAATTCCAAGCTGGTCTGGGACTATTTATCGCGTTTAGGACTTACTGATCTGTTACCCGCCTACCTCCTCCTTGATCAATGGCAACAGTTTGCCTTCATTCGTTTATTACGGACTTCTATTCTTGACCTCACCCTGACAACTGAACGAATGAACATGGTCCGGCATAAGCTTAAGAGATGCTCAAGGGAACTTACCGGAATGAACATTACGGCACAGCCTGAAGAAGGGGAGTAGTAGCGGATGAAAACAGCTTTCCTTACAGGAATCACAGGTCAGGACGGCGCTTACCTGGCAAAATTTTTGCTTGAGAAGGGGTACCATGTGGTAGGACTGGTACCACGTCGTAGCACGGTGGACAGGTGGCGGCTGGAGTATTTGAACATCGCAGATCACGTAGAGTACAAGGATGGCGATCTATTGGATGTGTCGTCATTGACGCGTGCATTGAAGGCATGCAAACCAGAGGAAGTGTATCATTTAGGTGCGCAGAGCTTTGTCGGTGCGTCGTGGGAGCAGCCTATTTTGACCGCGCAAGTAACTGGAATAGGTGTCCTGCATGTTCTGGAGGCGATTCGGGAAACGGACCCCGCAATCAAAATGTATCAGGCTTCATCAAGTGAGCTATACGGATTAATCCAGGAGCCACAGCAATCGGAGCAAACGCCTTTTTACCCAAGAAGCCCATATGCAGTCTCCAAGCTGTTTGGCTACTGGATGACCAAAAACTATCGGGAAAGCTTTCAGATGTTTAGCACGAACGGCATCTTATTCAATCATGAATCACCTTTGCGTGGACTGGAATTCGTGACAAGGAAAGTGACACATGCAGTCGCAAGAATTGCTGCGAACAAGCAAAAGGAACTGCGGCTGGGGAATATTCAGGCGAAGCGGGATTGGGGCTTTGCCGGTGATTTCGTGGAAGCGATGTGGCTGATGCTCCAGCATGATAAGCCAGATGACTATGTCATTGCGACAGGAAAAACTGCGACAGTGGAAGAGATGTGCAAAATCGCCTTCGATTATGTTGGGTTGAACTACCTGGATTACGTCGTGATCGACCCGGAATTGTATCGGCCAGCAGAAGTGGACATTTTGTTGGGCAATCCGGAAAAAGCGAAGAGAGAGCTCGGCTGGGCACCGAAAACGAAGCTGGAAGAGCTCATTCACATGATGGTCGAAGCGGATATGCAGCGGGTTGCCAAACAATAAGAAGAAGGCTATACAGGACACCCTATTTCCGATTTCGGGATAGAAAGGGGTGTTTTTCTTTTATTTGATCATAAAGGTAGCCTAATTATATAAAAGGACAACCTATTAACGTTTATAGGGTGGCTTGTTTATTGTTCGGATTGTTATTTTTGTCCAGCTACTTATGGGTAAAATAGCAGAAAATTCAATATTAACTGTCATATCCATGCATTGGCACGCTAATTGCTTAGTGTAGAAAAGTACAATCATTCTACTATTCACACTTAAAGGAGACTTGCTATGAACGTCGTTGCCAACATATACCGGGGAGAACAGGTAGAGAGCTCCCATCTCGGACATATTGCTGTCGTTGATTCGAAGGGGACATTGCTCTATTCGTACGGTGATCCCCATCGCCTTACATATGCACGCTCCAGTATGAAGCCGTTGCAGACGATTCCGGTAATCGAGACGGGGACGGCAGATCGGTATGACTTCGAGCCTGCTGATCTTTCGCTCTGTTGCGCTTCTCATAGTGGAGAGCCACGCCATCGCGCGCGGGCGCTCTCGATGCTTGCGCGAGCAGGTCAGCCAGAATCGGCATTGCAATGCGGGACACATGTACCACGTCATGAGGAGAGCTACAAACAGCTGATTCGGGAGGGCAAGCCGCTTACACCTGTATTCTCGAATTGCTCCGGTAAGCACTCCGGCATGATCGCCACCGCGACACATATGGGGGAGGACGTGTCTACCTATCATTTGCCTATGCATCCAGTGCAACAGCGGATTCTCGATGTAGTCGAAGACATAACAGGCTGCCCCAAAGACAAAATCAACCTCGGGACAGATGGATGTGGGGTTCCCGTCCATCAATTGCCGCTCGCCCATTACGCGTGGGCATTCGCCAAGCTGGCGAAACCAGAGGTGATCGAGAATCCCGAGCGACGAAAAGCCGTTCAGCGTATTGCGGATGCCATGATTGCTCATCCCGAAATGGTCGGAGGCGAGAATCGATATTGCACAGACCTCATGACAGCTTTTGGCGGTCGTATCGTAGGGAAGGCAGGCGCCGAGTCCGTGTATTGCCTGGGCGATAGAGAAACAGGTTTGGGCATTGCCATCAAAATCGAGGATGGAGGACCACGGGCGATCAATCCGGTCGTCAATGAAGTGCTTCGTCAACTGGGAATTGGCATGGATGGTCCTTTGGAAACGCTCGCGGAATACACGAATCCTCCCATTACAAACATGAGTGGTAACGTTGTCGGACGGATCGAGACTTCCTTTAGTCTCGCCAAGACAGATTTTTCTTTACGTGTCTAAATGGCATTCCCAGTGGTGCCGTTTATTCATAAAGCAACAAAGCTAATTGTTGTTCAAAAAGAAAAGGGGGTCACATGCAATGAACATGCGAAAAGGATGGAAGCTGCTGAGTACTGCTGCACTTGTCACTGTTCTTGCCATTACAGGTTGTAGCCAGTCAACAACGCCGCCAACAGGAGGAGGTACAGCAGGTCAAGCGTCCACAGATTCAGGTGGACAAGCCAATGTCGCTGCAAAACTCAAGCTCAACCTGAAGACCGAACCACCTTCGCTTGATCCGCCAAAAGGCTTTGACAGTACTTCAAACGAAGTGTTGAATGCCACAATGGAAGGCTTGGTTCGACTGGACAAGGATCACAAGCCGCAAGCAGCCATGGCTGAGAAATGGGCAGTGAGTGAGGATGGGAAAACGTATACCTTTACACTGCGCGATAGCAAATGGTCGAATGGCGAACCAGTGACAGCGCAAGATTTCGAGTTTGCGTTTAAACGCATTGTCGATCCAAACAATGCATTCCCGTCTGCTTTCCTCGCCTACTACATCGATGGAGCAGAAGCGTTCAACAAAGGATCAGGAAATGCAGACGGCGTACAGGTAAAAGCCGTAGATGAGAAGACGTTTGAGGTAAAGCTGAAGGCACCAACAGGTTACTTCCTCCACATCCTGACGCAGCCGACCTTCTTCCCAGTGAATAAAAAAGCCGTGGAGAGCAATCCGAAATGGGCGGAAGGCGCTGCAAGCATCGTGACGAATGGACCGTTCAAAATGGAAGATTGGGTTCATGACCAATCAGTGAGGCTTACGAAAAACGACGGCTACTGGGACCGTGATTCGATCAAATATGCGGGAATCGAGTTTGTCATGGTCAACGATGAAAATACGCAATTCCAAATGTACAAAACAGGTCAGCTCGACATGATCCAGACCGTTCCAAACGATATGAAGAAACAGTTGATCGATTCTGGGGAAGCAAAGGTAGAAACGGAAGCGTCCATCTACTACTACCGAATGAACACCACAATACCTCCATTCACTAACGCCAACATTCGGAAAGCATTTGCGCTGGCCATCGATCGCAAGACCTTGATCGACAATGTCGTGCAAGGGAAACAGACACCTGCCATGGCTCACGTGCCATTGGGCTTCCCGGAGCCAGACGGAGCGGATTTCCGCACAAAGGGCGGGGATTTCTTCAAAGATAACGATGTTGAGCAAGCAAAAGCACTGCTGAAAAAAGGAATGGAAGAAGAAGGGTGGACAACCCTCCCGCCTGTCACCATGACGTATAACACCAGTGATGCACACAAGGCCATCGCGCAAGTTTTGCAGGAAATGTACAAGAAAAATCTCGGGGTAGATGTGAAGCTGGAAAACAAAGAGTGGAAAGTATTCCTGGCTGAACAGCGTGCCCGCAGTCTTCAATTCTCCCGCTCGACGATCCCTGCCGACTACGGAGACCCGGTCAATTACCTTGAGCTGTTCGTGACTGACCATCCTGGAAACCGTGTCAACTACAGCAACAAAGAGTATGATGCACTGGTCGAGAAGATTCGCAACACTGCCGACGAAACAGAGCGCTTCAAGCTCATGCATGACGCCGAGAAAATTTTTATGGATGATATGCCACTCGTGCCTATCTATTTCGGGACAAAAGTATTTATGGAGCAGCCAAACATAAAAGGCATCGTTCGTCATCCAGTCGGCACGATTGACTACAAATGGGTAGAAATCGGCAATAAATAATAAGTAAAATAAGCGAAGACAAGAGCGAATATTCGAAACGTTCTTGTCTTCACTTTACATCTTGGAGCGGCTGATATGGACAAAAAATCGATCATATTTATTGCGAGAATGGATGAGTTTCTACAGTCCGTCGTTAGTCAATATCATGAATTGGGAATCGGCGATGATATCCATGTCGAGGCGATGCGAGTCGACCAGCTACCGTTACGCCCGATCACGCCTGGTGCCCTCGTCATTGTATCCACCAAAAGCATCGTCCCACTTGTACAACCGTATGTGCCAAAAGAATCCAGCATCATTATCGCCAAGCGAATGCTGCCGTACCATAATTTGCGCGGTATGCTGGAAATCCCGAAAGGCGTGAAAGTGCTTCTCGTCAGTGACACCAAAGAGACTGCTGAAGAAAATGTGGAATTGCTGCGTGCCTCTGGGATGGATTTTGAACTATATCCCTATTACCCAGGTGCTGACTATCCACCTGACATCGAGATTGCTGTAACACCAGGAGAGGCAGAGCATGTCCCCCCGCATATTCGCAAAGTTGTCGATATCGGGTATCGGATCATCGATTTATCTACATGGCTTGCCATCTACTCTCATTTTAAAAACGGAAATTTTCAAAAGGTGACCGCACGCGCCATGCAATCGTTGGTCGATATCACCAAAGAGCTGAACAACGAGATTCAGCATGCGCATCTGTTGAGCAAATATTTGGAGGCCATCGTCAATCGGATCGAGGACGCGGTGATTGCTATGGATGAAAAAGAAAATATCCGTTTTGTCAATCAGAAAGCAATCGATACGTTGCAGATGGATGGGAATGAAGTCGTCGGTGAGCGGGCGTCCAATTGCTTACCTGCGAATTTTTATCAGTTGATCCAGCAGTGTGAAGAGAACAAAGATGTTTTGGTAGATTGGGCGAACAAAACCTACTTTTTCCGCAAAATGCACATCGTCATGGAAGGAAGCTTTCTCGGTAGTCTGCTCTTGTTTCGCCAGGCCGCAGAAATTGAAAAGCTTGAGCATGATTATCGCATGCGCCTTTACAGCAAAGGATTGGTAGCCAAGTACCAATTTGATGATTTCTATGGGGAGAGCGTGCCTGTACAAAAAGTGATTCAGATTGCCCGCAAAATCGCAAGAAGCAACTCCACCGTGCTGTTGTTGGGAGAGACAGGGACAGGGAAGGAATTGCTCGCCCAGGCTATCCACAACGCTTCGCCACGCAGAAGAGAGCCGTTTGTCGGGGTAAACTTCGCTGCCATATCGGAATCTCTTTTGGAAAGCGAGCTGTTCGGCTATGAAGAAGGGGCTTTTACCGGAGCGCGTAAAGGTGGACATATCGGCTGGTTTGAATTGGCCCACAAAGGGACCATTTTTCTTGATGAGATCGGAGATGCCAGCGCGGCTATTCAAAACCGACTGCTGCGTGTATTGCAAGAACGCCAGATTATGCGCGTAGGCGGCAGCAAGATCATCCCGACAGATATTCGCGTCATCGCAGCAACGAATCAAGATTTGCAGCGGATGATTGCGGAAGGAGCCTTCCGCGCTGATTTGTATTATCGTCTGAATATCTTGCCGATTCATTTGCCGCCGTTGCGGAACAGACGGGAGGATATCCCGTGGTTGGCCCATCAATTTATGAAGAAATATTCCTATGATTTGCGCCGCCCCCCGTTTACGTTGACTAATGATGCAATGCGGGCGCTCCGTGAGTACGATTGGCCTGGAAATATTCGCGAGCTCGAAAATGTGATCGAGTATTTAGCACACGTCGTAGAGGATGAAGCGTATCCGTATCATTTGCCGTTTCTGCGGGAAATACCGGAAGCACCGTTGCCTGTAGATGGTCTAAACAACGAATGTGAAATCATCTTCACTGAATATAAAAAACGAGGATTTCTGGATGAAATCACGGCTATTTTGCAGGAGCTGGGGCAAGGAAGCGGAGGACGCTATACGCTACTTGCGCAGTTGCAAGAAAGAGGTCACTCGGTTACCTTGCAGCAGCTGCGCTATCGCCTGAAGCTTTTGCAGCAGGATGAGCTGATTCAAGTGGGCAAAGGAAGACAAGGAAGTCAGATTTCCTCGAAAGGTGAATCCTTTCTTGCCTATCTACATCGGATGAAAGCAGGGGAACGCATATGAGCGATTACTGGCGGCAGCAAGCGCTTCTGCAAAGAGAGCAGTACCTGGATGATTTGAAATCCTTTCTTTCCATTAACAGCATCGAAGACATGACGACGGCAAAAGAAGGCAAGCCATTTGGCGAAGGTGTTGCCGCGGCGCTTGAAGCAATGCTCGCACGCGGTGAGCTGGATGGCTTCCAGATTAAAAACCTGGATGGTTACGCAGGGACAATCGAGTTCGGCGACGGGGAAGAAGAGATCGGTGTGCTCGTTCATATCGATGTTGTCACTGTGGGAGAAGGTTGGACGACCCCGCCTTTTGAGCCGAGTATTCGCGATGGACGCATCTATGCGCGTGGAGCGATTGACGACAAAGGCCCAGCGATGGCTGCGTACTATGCGTTAAAGCTGGTCAAGGATTCAGGCTTGCCACTATCCAAACGCGTGCGAATGGTCATCGGAACAGATGAAGAGAGTGGCTGGCTGTGCATGAAACATTTTGCTGAGCATGATCGTATCCCGCCGCTTGGTTTTTCACCTGATTCTTCCTTCCCGATGACACATGCAGAGAAGGGACAGATCAACCCGACATTGACGATTCCAGTGATCGAACCAATCGAACAAAATGGAGTATGGCAGTTAGCCTCATTTGTCTCCGGTGATCAAGGTAACAGTGTTCCCGAAAAAGCAGTCGCTCTTGTACGACTGGACTCTCAGGCACGGCAGGAGGTCGTCCTTTCTCGATTGGTGGAAGAGTGGGAAATGTTTCTGAATGAAAATCACACAACTGGTCGTATGGAACTGCTAGGGCTGGGACAGTTGCAATTCACGCTCGCAGGAAAGCCGGCTCATGGGATGGCGCCATTCCAGGGCGTGAATGCGGGAACCTTGTTGGCTACTTTTTTTTGCTCGTACCCGTTTGGTGGCTCCAGTTTGTCCTTTCTTACGATGTTAGCTGATGTCCTGCATGAAGATTATTTTGCTCACCATCTACATATGGCTTGTGAGGATGAAGTGTCAGGCAAGCTGACGGTCAACGCGGGGATTTTGCGTTACGATTCCAGCGAAGGAGGGACAGTTCGGCTCAATATCCGTTATCCAGCTACCGTTTCTTGTGAAGAATACGTGGAGAAATTGAAGCAAAGGACGGCAGAGCTGGGCTGGACGATTTCCGCTTTGCGGACATCCAAGTCGCACTATGTACCCAAAGATCATCCCGTGATTCAAACCTTGTCGCGGGTGTACGAGGAGCACACGGGAGAACCGGCGACCCTTCTTTCCTCAGGAGGAGCAACTTATGCCAAAATCATGCCGTCTGGTGTTGCTTTCGGCCCGCTCTTTCCAGGCAAGGAATCCATGGCCCATTTGGCTGATGAATATGCCGAGATTGACGACCTGCTGCGTGCCATGGCGATTTACGCGCATGCCATTTACGAACTGGCTAAGTAAACGAGGAGGACTTCCATGTCAAACTATCTGGTAAAGCGTATTTTGATGATGTTCGTCACCCTGTGGATTATCGTGACGCTGACGTTTGCCTTGATGCATGCCATTCCGGGGAACCCGTTTGCCTCGGAGTCGGATCAGTTGCCAGAGCAAATTCTCAATAATTTACGTGCCAAATACAACTTGGACGAGCCGTTGCCTGTTCAATACGTTTTGTATCTGAAAAATCTGTTAATGCTCGACTTAGGCCCATCCATTAAATCAGACTCTCGTGGAGTCAATGACATGATTTCCGATGGCTTTGGTGCATCTGCGTGGTTGGGTGCGCAAGCGATCGGGATCGCACTTCTTTTCGGAATATCGTTGGGCATCATCGCAGCGCTTAATCGCAACAAATGGCTGGACTACGTTGCCATGGCGCTTGCTGTATTGGGGGTAGCAATCCCGAGCTTCATTATGGCCCCGCTTCTGATCAACTTTTTCGCGATTAAGCTGCCGCTCTTTCCCGTTGCGACATGGGGAACCTGGCTACATACAATACTGCCTTCCCTGGCACTCGCCTTTGGTCCGGTTGCGGTCATTACCCGTTACATGCGCGCTAGCATGATTGAAGTCATGAACCAGAACTACATTCGAACAGCAGAAGCAAAGGGTATTCCCATGTTTATCATCGTCGTCAGACATGGCATTCGCAATGCGATTCTGCCTGTTGTCACCTTTCTCGGACCTTTGATTGCCAGTTTGATAACGGGGACCTTTGTTGTGGAGAAAATCTTTGCGATTCCCGGCATTGGCAAGTATTTCGTAGACGGCATTTTCAACCGTGATTATCCGGTCATTTTGGGTACGACTATTTTTTACAGTGCGATTCTGATTTTTACCATTTTCCTGATTGATATCGCATACACCCTGATTGACCCGCGGATCAAGCTGACCAACAAGGAGAGATAAACTGTGGCGATGGAGCACAAAGTGGACCCGTTATTTCGCCCGCTGATGAAAAATACGCAGGCGAATGTCATTGCACGACCGAGTCTCAGCAATGGGCAGCAGGTCATTCGGAAGCTGCTGAAAAACAAGCTGGCTATGCTCGGGCTGTTCATTATTCTCGCTTTGATTGGCATGGCGATTATTGGACCGAATCTCGTGCCGTATAGTTATTCCGACCAGAGCTTGCTGACCAAAAATCAGGAAATCTCCGCAGAGCATTGGTTCGGTACAGATGAGCTGGGACGTGACATGTTTGCCCGTACATGGTACGGGGCGAGGATTTCTTTGACGATTGGCATTGTCGCGGCATTAATCGACCTGGTCATCGGAGTGACAGTCGGGGGAATTGCAGGCTATATGGCGGGACGAGGCAAACGAGGGGATCGCATCGATACGATGATCATGCGTATTATCGAGATTTTGTATGGATTGCCGTATTTGTTAGTCGTCATTTTGCTCATGGTCGTGATGGAGCCGGGTATGCTGACGATTATTATTGCCCTGTCTGCTACTGGTTGGGTCGGCATGGCGCGGTTGGTGCGCGGACAAATCCTGCAATTGAAAAATCAAGAGTTCATTCTGGCTGCCCAAGTATTGGGGGCAAAGTTTTCACGAATTTTGCTAAAGCATCTGATTCCCAATACATTTGGCGTCATTATCGTCAATTTGACCTTTACGATTCCATCGGCGATTTTTGCGGAATCTTTTCTCAGCTTTCTTGGACTCGGTGTACAGGCTCCCGTCGCCAGTTGGGGGACGATGACAAACGATGGCTTGGGCGTTATTTTAACGGGTGATTGGTGGAGACTGTTTTTCCCGGCATTGATGATCTCGCTGACGATGTTCGCCTTCAACGTATTCGGCGACGGTTTGCAGGATGCACTTGATCCGCGTCTACGCGATTAGAGACGACAGGGGGAATGAGGATGAATCAGCATTTGCTGACAATCGATAACTTGCGGGTGAATTTCAAGACGTATGGTGGCGAGGTTCAAGCCGTGCGGGGAGTGTCCTTTTACGTGGACAAGGGGGAGACAGTTGCCATCGTAGGCGAGAGTGGATGTGGCAAGAGCGTTACGGCTCAAGCGATCATGGGATTAATCCCCAATCCACCTGGAAAAATCGTCGGGGGAAAGGTTGTATTTGAAGGAGCCCAAATCAGTCACCTGCCCAAAAAAGAGCTGCTGGGTATTCGCGGAACGCAGATTGGTATGGTGTTTCAAGACCCAATGACAGCGCTCAATCCGACGATGAAGGTAGGGACGCAAATTGTAGAGGGATTCGTTCGCAGTCATCACGTATCGAGAGAGGAAGCGCGAGAGCGAGCGATCGAGATGCTTTCCCTCGTAGGAATTCCCGATCCGGAAAAGCGAATCGATCAGTACCCGCACCAATTCAGCGGAGGGATGCGTCAGCGTGTGGTCATTGCGATTGCTCTTGCTTGCCAGCCCAAGCTGGTGATTGCTGATGAGCCTACGACAGCACTGGATGTGACGATTCAAGCGCAGATTTTGGATTTACTCAAGCGACTGCAAGAGGAACAGGAGTTGTCGGTCGTGATTATTACCCATGATTTGGGAGTCGTAGCTGAGATCGCTCATCGCATGGTTGTCATGTATGCGGGGATGGTGGTAGAGACTGGGACGGTCGAGGACGTTTTTGCAAATCCTCGTCACCCGTATACATGGGGACTGATGCGCTCGCTCCCTCGTTTGGATGAAGGAGAAAAGCAACGGCTGATTCCCATCGAAGGCAGTCCTCCAGATTTGTTCAATCCGCCCGTCGGCTGTCCGTTTGCTGCCCGCTGTGATTTTGCGATGGAGATATGCGAACAGCAGATGCCCGTGACGAGCGAATTCGGTCGTGGACATCAGGCAGCTTGCTGGCTCCACGATCCACGGGCACCCCGAATAGAGGAGCTGGTGGCAGCAGGGAGGCAAGGAGTATGACAGAAGCTTTGCTTGATGTTCGCGATTTGAAGAAATACTTTTCGCTTGGAACGGGATTTGATTTGAAAGCAGTCGATGGTGTTTCGTTTGCGATCAACAAAGGGGAGACGTTCGGTCTGGTCGGCGAAAGTGGCTGCGGGAAGTCTACGCTAGGTCGGACCATTATTCGCCTGTATGAGCATACAGATGGTGAAGTGCTGTTCAAAGGGAAGAATGTTCATCAGCTTCGGGGAAAAGAAGCGGGGCAGTTCAATCGGGATGCCCAGATGATTTTTCAGGACCCGCAAGCAAGTCTGAACCCGCGTATGACCGTGGAGGATATCATTGCAGAGGGTTTGGACATCCACCATTTGAATCGCGGGATGAGACGAGAGCGTGTGGCGGAACTACTCCATCTAGTGGGCTTGCATAAGGATCATGCGCAGCGTTTTCCGCATGAATTCAGCGGGGGACAGCGCCAACGGATCGGAATCGCACGTGCGTTGGCAGTAGAGCCGGAATTTATCATTGCCGATGAGCCGATCTCCGCGCTCGACGTATCGATTCAAGCGCAAGTCGTCAATTTATTGGAGGATTTGCAGCATGATCGTGGATTGACCTATTTGTTCATCGCACATGATCTGTCCATGGTCAAACATATTTCCAACCGGATTGGTGTCATGTATTTGGGCAAAATGGTCGAGCTTGCATCGAGCTATGAGCTGTACGCTCGTCCGTTGCACCCTTATACGCAGGCGTTGCTCTCTTCTGTGCCAGTGCCTGACCCGACGGTGAAGCGAGAGCGCATCGTTTTGCAGGGAGATTTACCGAGTCCAGCCAACAAGCCGAGTGGTTGTGGTTTTCGTACACGCTGCCCACTCGTACAGCCTCGTTGTGCGGAAGAAGTGCCGAAGTGGCAGGAGGCACAGCCCGGGCATTGGGTGGCTTGTCATTTGATAGAGTCGTAAGAGAGGAAGAAGGGCTGTTCCCGACCGATGGGACAGCCCTTTCTTGTGAGACTATAAATAGTAGAAACAGGTAAGGACGATGGAGAAGACAATCAGTCCAGTGCCTGACGTGAGAAAAAGCGAGGTTCCGATTCGCACGAATGTCTCCTTCTTGTCCTCGAAAGCAGGGTCGTTTGCTTGAACGATGTCACTGTCCATCATGCGCGGCTTGCGAAAGAACATTCCTTTCAGTTGTTTGAATCCACGCAGAAAAATAGTGAAAAATCCAGAGCGTGTAACGACAGCAATACTCCCAACGATTAACAGGAAAAGACCGATTAAAAAGCTCTGGTTAATCAAAGGCACCAACGTACCAGCTTGAATGGTAATTCCTAAAATCACACTGCTGATCACGGAGAGAGCGAGTAGTAGAATGAGCCATTTTTTCAACGAAGAAGCACGTCCTTTTTATAGTGTGGGTGCAATGCGCTCTGCTTCCCGCAAAAAAGCTTGAACGGCAGGTGGGGCATCACGAAGCGAGCGTACAGTCAAGCCGATTTGCCGAGAGAGAGGCGGTGTGATTTCTTTGACAGCGACATCGGGTAGTTGCGCTGGTAGAGTCAGTGACGGAACGACTGTCACCCCAACACCGCTTTCTACCATTGCCAGTATCGTTGTATTATCCGCGATTTCATAGGAAACATTTGGCGTAAGCCCAGCCTTGGCAAACTCCGCGCCTATCAACAACTGACAACCCGCCATGGGCATGAGAAACGATTCGCGGGCTAATTGCTCCAAGGTAAGAGAGCGCTCTTTTGCCAGAGGATGATGGGCTGGCACGACAGCATGCAGGGTGTCTGTCGTCAGCAGGATTCCCTCCAGCTCGTCATCGGGCCACACATGAAAACCGACGTCGACAACTCCTGAACGAACCCATTCTTTTATTTCTTGATAGCTTCCTTCATATAGTTTTGTTTTCATATGCGGATAGTGACTCTGCATCGCTTTTAGCAATTTTGGCAGGAGCTGAGCGGTTACGCTGGGAAAAGAAGCAATCCGAATCGTTGCCTCCAATAGCCCGCTTGATTCAGTAGCCACCTGTTTTATCAGAGAGACGTTTTCCAATATGGTCAGAGCAGAGGCGACAATTTTTTCGCCAACTGCGGTCAGCTTAACACCGCCACGATTTCGGATGAACAAGGAAATGCCCAGCTCTTTTTCCAGTGCGCCGATGGTATGACTTACACCCGACTGGCTCAATCCGATTTGTTCTCCTGCTCGTGTGAAATTACCAGCGTTCGTGACAGCCACAAGAACTTCCATTTGAAACAAAGTCATGGTGCTCCTCCTTTCATGAAGTTTTTATCATGGTTGGTATGCGAAAGCTTCATTTTACAGTGCGGTTGCAGCACTTTAAGATGAAAGGCAAGAGAAGCATTCGTTTAACAAAAGGAGAGAAATGAACCATGAATCATGTGAGCGTATACCATGTGGACGCCTTTACGAGAGAGCCATTTGCAGGCAATCCTGCAGGCGTCATCCCGGAAGCAGGTACTTTGACTTTACAACAAATGCAGAAAATTGCCAATGAGTTGAATCTTCCTGAGTCTGCCTTTTTGATGCCGTCTGACCATCCAGAAGCAGATTTTCGTATTCGCTACTTTTCTCCTTCGGTTGAGATCGATTTCTGCGGCCATGCGACAGTGGGTTCAGCTTGGCTATTGGCAACAGAGCGCGGATGGTTGGAAAAGGGTAGCCGTATCGTGTTTGAGACCAACGTCGGGTTGATCCCTGTTCAATTGATGATGGAGGACGGCCAGTTACAGCGAGTGGAAATGACCCAAATCAAGCCTTCTGTGAAGGAGATTGATTTAGACAGAGAAGAGGTAGCGAGGCTGGTTGGCCTTACACCAGCTGATCTGGACGATCGCTATCCAATGAGGCTCGCTTCCACTGGCAATATGCATCTGCTCGTTCCAGTCCGTACCCGACAGGCGATTGATGCAGCGCAGCCATTGTTCTCTTCGCTCGCAGAAATGAACAAGGAACACAGCATCACGACTACCCATTTGTTTACGTGGGATGCTGCTGAAGGCTATGACTTGTATACGAGGGATTTCGGGCCTGCGATCGGAATTGCGGAAGATCCCGTAACAGGTGCTGCAAACGGGGCACTGGCTGGCTATCTGGCATTGGAAGAAAGGCTGCCTGCTGGAAAAGTGACACAGCTTGTCGTAGGGCAAGGACATGCGATTGGTCGGCCAGGAAAGCTGTATGTAACGGTTGATCGATCCGGAGAGGAGCCTGTTATTCGCGTAGCGGGTGAGGCGCATTTGACGATTGCGGGGCAGATGAGGGTTTAAATAAGGAAAAGAGAAAGGCGTTCTTATCTAAGGACGTCTTTTTTTGTCTTAATTTCCTATTGATACCATATAAGGAATTCATTATAATTCGGATTGTGTGTTTAAGGAATATTTCAATAATTTTACTTCTACTTATATTCTTTTGGTTTTGAACCGCCATTGGGGAGGGAGTTGGAGAAAGATTCGTTAATGAAAGGTTCATTCATTTTCCATAAGAAAAGGAGTTGCCTGATGAATAGTAAAATCATCCGTTCCATTAGTATTTGTAACGTATTTATAATGCTCTCTTTACTGTTTTTGCAAACGATTCCTGATCAGGCGTTCGCAACTGAAAAAAGCAAAACATACTTGATTGGTTTCAAGGACAGTAAACGAACGAAAAGGAGCGCTATCCAGGGATCGTCTGTGCAACAACTCAATTCCAAAATGATGGTGGCTACCTTAACTGAAAGCGAGAGGGAGGAATTATCTCAAGATCGAAATGTAGCGTACATTGAGGAAGATAGTGACACAGAGTTAGCGGAGATCGACCTGACAGAAAAACAGGAGATCCCATGGGGAGTCGAGCACGTAGGTGCTATTCAGGCACACAATAAAAATTACTTAGGTAAAAATATCAAGATAGGAATTTTAGATACCGGAATCTCTCGTCATGAAGATTTGAAAGTGAGTGGCGGCATTTCCTATGTAGAAGGTGAAGCGGATTATGATGATACCCATGGTCATGGTACCGCTGTGGCTGGGGTGATCGCTGGAAAAGACAATCAGCTTGGAATAGTAGGAGTCGCGCCAGAAGCGGACATCTATTCGATCAAAGTTCTTGATGAAAAAGGTCATGGCAAGTATTCCAGTATGATTCAGGGAATAGAATGGGCGATCCAGAATGACATGAATATCATCTCGATCAGTGCGGGCGGGTCCGTGGATAGTCGCGCGTTGCATGACCAGATAAAAAGGGCAAATGAACATGGGATTCTGGTTATTGCAGCAGCGGGAAATCGAGGCCTCGGGGAGGATACCCAATTATACCCGGCACAATATACGGAAGCGTTGTCGGTCGGTTCCATTGATCGGGATAACCAGCGCGCGGATACCTCCAGTGTAGGAGCGGGTTTGGACTTGATGGCTCCGGGCGTGGATATTTTAAGTACGTCTCTTCACAAAGGATATGAATTGCGCTCTGGTACTTCTTTAGCTGCTCCTCACGTGGCAGGTGCCGCAGCAGTCATTTGGTCGAAGAAGGGAAAGGCAACCAATGTTGAAGTCCGGGATATTTTGGCCGAGAGTGCAACACCTCTAGGGGAGCCACGTTATTATGGCAAAGGGCTGGTGAACCTGGAAAAAGCCTTGGAGATAGGAAGCACAGAGTCTCTCGCAATTCAGTCGATCGAATCTTCTCGTAACGAGCTCGCTATTTCCGTAGGGCAAAGCTATCCATTGAAGATCAAGGCGAAGATGACAGATGACACGACCAAAGACATTACCGAGGAAGCGAGTTATGTCAGTAACGATGAAAAGATCGCAACAGTAAAGTCAACAGGACTGGTGACTGCGACAGGCATTGGTGAGACGCGATTGATCGTAAAGTTTGAAGACAAGTCGATCGAAATCCCAGTTGTGGTTAGTGAAAATGTACCTTTGACCCCACGTGGCGGTCTTGATACTCCAGAAAATGGTGAATTAATTGTTGGTACCTATGAGATGAAGGGATGGTACCTAGATCCAACAGGCGTGTCTCAAATCAGAATCATGATTGATGGCATAAAGGTTGGAGAGGCGACCTATGGCGACCCCAGACCCGATATTGAGGCCAAGTATCCAGCGTATCAAAATGGAAACGCAGGTTTTCATTTTAACCTAGATACAAGAGAAATGAGCGTAGGATTGCATACGATTACGCTAGCCATTCAAAACACGAATGGAGAGCAGAAGGTTATCGAGGGAAATACGTTCTATATTGGCAATAAACAGCCAGTAGAGGGCCTTCATGCCGATGTTTCCAAGCTGGAACTAACAGCCGAGAATACGCATCAGCTCGTTGTCTCTACGATTCTCGAAGATAAAACGCTAAAAGATGTCACGATGCTGGCTACATACACTTCTTCGGATGAAAGTATCGTAACGGTAACTCCGACGGGTTTCGTAAAAGGAACAGGAATAGGAACAGCGATTGTTACGATTCGCTATGAGGGACAGGCCATCACGATTCCTGTCACGATCCAAGAAAAAATCGCGCTTATACCGCGCTGGGAAGTAGAGAGTCCAGTCGATCATTCCATAATGATGGGAGTCTCACTCATAAAAGGCTGGTATTTAGATATAGCAGGTGTATCAAAGATAGAGGTCCATGTAGATGGGAAATTAGTCGGGGAAGCTCTTTACGGGCAACCACGACCTGATATTGCGCAGGTGTATCCAGCTTATCAAAATGCTACTTCTGGTTTTCAGTATTTTTTGGATACGGCCCAAATAACGGAAGGGCAGCACACGATTACGGTGATGGCTGTTAATCAGGAAGGCAAAGAGCAAGTCCTGGCAGAGCGCACTGTGTCCATCGAGCGTGCAGAACCAGCCAAGAGTATAGTTGCCAATGTAAGCAAGGTCGAACTAACACAAGGGAATACACAGCAAGTTATCATTTCGGCTGTTTTGCTGAAGGACCTAATAAGGGATGTAACAAGAGAAGTGAAGTACACCCTTGAGGACTCTACGGTTGCCAGCATTTCCGAGCACGGAATCGTCACAGGTCTCCAGATTGGACAAACCATGCTCATTGTCGATTATCAGGGACAAACGCTGACCATACCGATCACGGTAAAAGCGGCGGCAGGTCTGGCCCAAGGGGGATTGGACAGTCCTCTCGACAATGCGACGATTAGCGGAGTCTACCCTGTAACAGGCTGGTTTATCGCTTCAAGCGGCGTCTCGAACATTGAAGTGTTGGTGGATGGCGTTGTAATTGGTGAAGCTACGTATGGAGTTCCCCGTCCTGAAATAGAGATTACCGATATTTCTCTACCGGGTAGCAACGTTGGATTTCATTACAGCCTGGACACGGGCCTTTTGCAGAAAGGAAAGCATGTCATTTCTGTTCGTGGGACCGCCAAGGATGGAAATCAAACGATGCTGGGGTCAAGAACCGTTCAAGTGGTCGAATTGCTACCGGCAATCGGATTGCACGTAGATATCGCCGAGCTGCAGCTTTCTCAAGGAAAGACACATCAACTCACGGTCAAAGCCGAGCTGGAGGATCAGAGCAAGCAGGATGTGACCAAGCTCGCTCTTTACAACATAGAAGATCCATCCATTGCAAAAGTGAGTCCAGACGGCTTGGTTACGGCTCTTGCGCAAGGAATAACGAGTCTCACGATCAAGTACGGAAATCAGAGTATCAAGATACCGCTGGTCATTACAGCAGCAGAAGCACTTAAAGCAATAGGCGAAATAGAAACGCCAGCAAATGACACGATTATCCATGGTGCGTATACGATAGCAGGATGGTTTTTGCATCCTTCTACGCCTTCACGTTATCAGGTCTTCCTTGATGGAAAAGAAGTTGGACAAGCCAATTCGGGTGTAGCACGACCTGACATTGCCCTGCTGCATCCAGACTATAAGAATACGAATGCCGGATTCAGCTATACGGTGAATCTGTCCGATTTGCAAGCTGGCCCTCATACAGTCTCTGTCGTGGTGACGGATAGTGAAGGCAAACAATACCCACTGCCAGAGAAAAGCTTTGTGGTTAGAGAAGTAGCTCCGGTGGATAGTTTGAAGCATTCAGAATCGGGCATCAGCGTGGCAAAATCATCGATGCAGAAGCTACAGATTACCGCAACTTCAGCTGATCAAAGTCCAAGAGATGTGACTACCCAAGCCGTATATTCGTACGAGAATTCCAATGTGATCCACGTGAGTCCACTGGGAATCGTCACAGGACTCGAAGTAGGAATGACCAAGATTGTCGTCAGTTATGGAGGTCAGACCCTAACCATTCCAGTGGTTGTGACGGAAACAGAATCTGGCCCACTGGTTGCAAAAGGACAGATCGACATTCCGATGGACAAAGCGGAAATAGGAGGAACCACAACGATTCAGGGGTGGCTGCTTGATCCGGACGGTGTAGCGAAGATTGAAGTGTTGGTGGATGGGCAGCTACAAGGAACGGCAGTATATGGCGGGCCTCGCTCAGACATTTTTGCCCTGTATCCGCGCTATGAAAATGCAAATGCCGGATTTCAGTATCAGCTCGATACCATGCGCTTCAATGAAGGCGAGCACAAAATAACCGTACGAGTAACCAACAAAA
Organism: Brevibacillus sp. FIR094; assembly: GCF_050477165.1. Lineage (NCBI taxonomy): Bacteria > Bacillati > Bacillota > Bacilli > Caryophanales > Paenibacillaceae > Brevibacillus > Brevibacillus sp. FIR094. The sequence continues at coordinate 43,973 of NZ_JBEAES010000035.1, forward strand.
AGGGAGTAGAAAGTCTCGTCTTTGATAAAGAAGTAACAGTTGGCCCCGTAACAGGGATCACTACTAATCTCCCCAAAATTGATCTTGAGAAAGAAAAGACCGCTTCTCTCACTGTTGTTGCATCTTATCGGGACAAGAGTACCAAGGACGTAACGGGCCAAGTCAACTACGCGATTCAAGACCCAGCCATTGCAAAAATAGACGCAACTGGTGTAATAACGGGCCTAGCGCCAGGGAATACCGTTCTGTCCGTCACTTTTGCTGGCATCGTCCAGCAAGTGCCTGTTCATGTGAAGGGCGATGCTTTGATGACGACAGGTGCGATTGATGCTCCGGGAGAGAATGAACAGATTAGTGGAAGCTATACCATAACAGGCTGGTTCATGACTTCCGGTGAAGTGGAAAAAATCGAAGTGTTGATGGATGGTGTTGCATGGGGTGAGGCGAAATATGGACTGGATCGCCCGGATATTTTGCGAATGTACCCAGAGGCACCCCCTGTAAAACCAGGTTTTTCGTATCTGCTAGAAGTGGACGATCTGGACTTGGGACAACATCAGCTGACTGTGCTGGTAACGGAAAAAGACGGGAAACAGACCAGCATGGAAAAGAAGATCACGATTGTGAAACCGATTCAAGACAAGTACACCTATTGGCTGCAATTTTCAGATCAGCAAGGCAAGGACAATTGGTCCTATCAAGAGATGTCAGGGGATCGTCATGCTGATTTGACGTGGAACAAGCAAACAGAAGAATGGAAGAGTAATCACGATACGGCCATCGGGAATACCTGGATAAGAGTTGGCAGCTCAAACCCTGTCATCAAATGGGAAGCGCCACGATCAGGCAAGATTCAGGTCAACGGTTGGATTTCCAAAATTCAAGTCGATGAGGGCGATGGGGTAAACGTCCGATTGCTGAAAAACGATCAACAAATTTGGCCGTCTACTGGCTGGCAAGCCATTGAATTCAACGATGAAATTGGTGTGGAAATCCAAGAAGAACTTGAGGTAGAGCAAGGAGATGCGCTCTTGTTTCAAGTGGATCAAAAAGAAAATAGCGTTGGCGACTTACTAAAATGGACACCTGAAATTACCTACATGAGTAATGCCGTTAACGACAATGCATCTCCACAAATTTATTTGACCTCTCCTGCTGTAGGAGAAGCGGTATCTACCGTTGATGGTGAGGATGTTGTCACGATCTCAGGTTTTGCCATGGACCCGAATAGGGGAGATCAGGTAAACATTTGGTACCAGCTGGATGATGAAGATCCACAAGAGTTGACGAGATTTACGGCTTCGGAAAAGCACCAACCATTTTTGTACAACCTGTCCACCCATCACCTGAAACCGGATGTTTTGTACTCTCTTCGTGTCTGGGCTGTTGATCAAAAGTCCGGAAGATCACTCAGTGAAAAAGTAGACTTCACCTTGGACATGAGAGCGCAAGCCGAAAAGGAAGACATCGTGGTTGTCGCGAAGTGGAAATCCCCGATAGATGGAACCGAAATTTCAAAAGGAGAAAAGGTTTCACTGACCTGGGAATACGCAAGCTACGGTGGGCACTCCAGTAAAATTGAATCGCAAGAATTGCTCATTTATATTAGCGAAGGTGGGCATGTCACCTCAACGATCCGTGAAAAATTAACGGGTACAGCACGTTCCTACGTGTTTGATACAAGTGTGATCGAGAAAAATGCCCGAGTGGAAGCACGAATTCGCTCGATTATGCCGAAGACGCCTGTTCATGTTTATGGTGGCACGGCGAAGTTGAATTTCAGTGTTCTGGCTGCCAATCAAGCACCTGTCGTATCCAACACGGAGTTTGTCACATTGGACAGAGGGCTTACAGGCTTCATCAACTATACGCTCAATGAAAATGATGTCACGGACAAAATCGTTTCGACAAAATTGCGAGTAGGCGTAACACCAGACGGAAATGAGCTTGGTGAAAAGGAAGAGATGATCCCGGAGTCTTCCCAAAACAGACAGGTTGTTAGCAGATATTCCTTCCCCCTTACCAAAGACATGCTGCACCAGACCATTTACTGGACAGTGCAGGCACAGGATAACAGGGGAGCATGGACACCAGCTGTTAACTATTCCGTTCGACTGGAAGAGGCACTTCCGAAAATCGTGATCTACACACCGGTTGCCAAAAGAGTCATGGACCTTGATGACACCTTTACATTGGATGGAACATACACGAAGCTTACCTCCGGAGAAACGATTGCAGCCAAGGTCGACCTCTCTGATCCTGCCAAAGAATTCACGACAACAGGAATTTCCGGTCAGTGGGAGCTGAACTGGACGGGGCGGGAAATCGGATCAGGCACGTACGAAAATATCCAAGTGACCGAGCCGATTGTGGCCTATTACAGCGGAAGCTTAACAGTAGAAGACAAGCCAGATGCACCGAGTATCGTAAACGCAGAGGCTGAAACCAATTCACTCAAAATCTATTGGAGTCCATCTGTAGGTGCCATTGACTACGGAATCCAAGTCGATGGCGGCGGGATTAAAAAAGTCGGCGACGTCACTAACCATACGATCGCGGGTCTTCAGCCTGCTCGTGTTTATACCATTAGACTTTGGGCGTATACTTCAGCTGGTATTAGTAGCTACAGCAGTTCGATTACGGTTGAAACGAAACCAGCAGAAGGTAATTTTAACGGAATGGTTGAGAATAGCCCAATGCGGATGTATTTCCCTGCAAATGAGGCGAAATACATGAAAATCGTTGCTGGAATAAATGGAACCTATTCATTCACGTTAAACAACGATACGGGTTCACCTGCAAATGCAACCCTATCCATCTATAAAGCGGCCAGCTTGCAGCCACATGAGGAGATTGCGGCTGGAGCGAATGGAAGAGTCAACCCAGTATTCGTTGCAGGAAAAACCTATTATGTAAAGATTGTTGCAAAGGATTCCGTTTACGCTACACTTCTGGCAAAGCCAGGGGGGGAGGCCTTTACCTTCAACCAACCAAAAGAAATTACGCTTCAGCCTGGTCAAACAGTAGAGATGATCATGACTACGACCATTCCTGGCAAATATCGCATGATGACACAATTGAAAAACCAGACAAATAAATATCCGGTTGTCACGGTACTGTCCAATGGAAATGCCATATCACCCAAAGAAACGCCAACTCCTTCCGAAATCAATTATGAGCTGGGGATGGGCAGTTACACGATCAAATTGACCAATACCGAGAGCTATCCAGTCAGTGTTTCCTTTACCGTTTTTGCTCCTCTCCCTGGTGGGACTCTTTATGAGTACGTTTACGATCAAAACAATCGGATCAAATCGATTAAAGAAAATGGCGTAGAATCCGTAACGTTCATTCATGATGATAATGGAAACATTTTGAAAAGTGTCAAGCATGCAGTGACGCTTCCACCGAAAGGAACCGTATTGCATGTGGATTTGGAAAAAGTGGAGGTACGAGCTGGCAGCACGCGACCGATTAAGGTCACAGCAACATTGGAGGACGGCAGTACGCTGGATGTAACAACACAAGGCCTTTACTCGGTGGTAGATTCTAGGGTTGGATTTATCGTGAAAGGCGTTGTGCATGGGATGAACCCTGGAACAACAGAGGCCAGGGTGTTTTATGGCGGACAGTATAAAACGATAATGGTTACGGTTGTACCCTAATCCATGTTCATTCAGTCCCCCCTTCGCATCATGGGGGGACGAATATCTCTAACGGAGGCATTATGAAACATTTTTCCATAAAATCACTCATGATCTATGTGCTATGCCTTGCATTATTCACGACGATGCTACCGCTTGGAACGACGTTCGCAAATGAATCATCCCCCGTGTCCATCTCTCATGTAACATCAGGTGCAGAAGCAGCAACGCCTGACACAGCAATCGAAGAGATTCAACAATCCATGGGCGAGCCAATCACCAAAGACAAAGGAGAAGCAAAAAATCCGATCGAGTTCACAGAAACGGATATTTCTTCTCTTACATGGACGCAGCTAGACACTGGCACTGTTATTGAAATTCATCGCAGTTTTGACAGAGCATTGTTAAAATTCGCAGCTTATTTCTATTCTGAGTTGCTGCAATTACTAACAGTAGAAGAACAAGAAGAAGTCAAACGCCTTTCCTCTGAGCAGATCATCTCCCAATTCGAGAATCTCAGTCAGGAAAGCAAAGATCTCTTACAGCGGTTAACCCCTCTCGTTCTGGCAAAAATCAATGAAATCAACCAATTGGAAGAGAAGATGGAGGTCCAATCCGTTACGCCTCCTCCGGTAAAATACACCGAGAAGGATCAGGAGTTTCGATTTGCTCGATCAAAAACAGAGCAATCCGTAGATGATCTATATCGTGGTGCGAACCTGGTAGAGCAAGATCTCTATTTGCCAGGGAAGCATGGACTGGATCTAGAGGTAAAACGCAGATACCACTCCCTAAGCAGTAAAATCAGTGTGCCAAGCTGGGATGAGGACTTTTCCAAGAATGAAGCACTGAAGGCCAATGAGAAATTTGCAACCGGCTGGGATTTTAATATGCCAAGGTTGGATATCGTCACACGGGAGCAGGCCGTAACGGTAAGGGACGACCCCTATGACCGAAGTCTACAAATTTACTCTACCAAAGTAGATAAGGATCCATCGAGTAATCGGTATTACATTACCTTAGAAGACGGCACATCTTTAGAATACCGATTCAACAAGTTTGTGAATTATCCGTATAAAGACATTATGTTCTTGATTGACGACGTGAATTGGAGATACACGCTGCATTACCGTAATCTGAAGTATGAATTTGATGTGAAGCGAGGAACGGTCGTCAAATCCAATATTTATGGGGACACGATCAAGTATAACCTGGATAGCGAAGGAGAGCCGGTTAGCATTGAAGACAGTGTCGGCCGTTATGTCGTGCTAAAACGCAAGCAAAACGACACAACACAAGACTTGATTGTCTATAAAGACAAGACAGAGACCACCGTTCTCAAGCACATTCGCTACCACTTTGAACGAAAGTTCGCATTGAGCGGTTACCATCAGCTTGTTCGAGTAGAAGTCCTGCCGACAGCAGGAAGCGGAAGCGGCGCATATACAATGGCGCGTTATGCCTATCATGATCCGAAAACGAAGGGCATTGCGTATTTTAATTTAAACAAAAACTATACGCTAGAAAAGCTGCCTACAGATCAAACCTTACAGGATTCAGCGAAGTTTTGGGATTCCGATGTAACCAAGCGAGCGGAAATCGATTACTTGCTCATGCAAGAAGCGTTTTATCCCTTGCAAGGCTTAAAAATCAATTACGATTACCGTCCCTATCAATTAGGTCAGACTACCTTCAATGACGGACTCGTACGGATTTTTCAAGACAAGCATGCCTTGAGCTATGTATCCTACCATCCTGTCAATAAAGTATCATACAGCTATACGCAGAAAACACCGAAAGGGACCAATACGTATAAGCTGGAAAAGAGCTATGCGGATAATGGCAATTTCCGCGAGATATGGAAGGTGCCAAAGGAACAGCTGCCCAGACTGAAGAATTTTGCGGATCGACACGGGGATACCATTCATGTCACGGAAACGGAGGCTTCCCGTTACTCGAAGAATTCAATCTACAAGGTCAATCAAGACGGAAATACGTTGCTGAGAAGCGAGAAGACAACAGGCATTAGTAAAGGCGGAACGAATGTATCTGGCGCGAAGTACCGGGTTGAGTACAATCCTACTACATACACTACCTACGCCTATTCAGGCCGGAACACAAAGCCCACGTATCAATACGTTTTCCTGGAACCGACATCGGCTGTTAGCGATTTAGAGGTATACAATTCCTACTTGAAAGACCCGAAGCTCTCCAATCGCTCAAAGTATGCGGCCAAGATCAACAATTACGCACAAGAGACGTATTTGGAATATAACGATTATGGACAACTCATCAAGCAGATTGCACCGGACGGGATTGTGAGCACATGGACGCATGATGAGGTGGCGCTGAATCCATGGGGCTTCCGAACCTTCTCCGTTTTGAAGGCAGTCAGAACCCAATCAACCACTGCCTCGGGCGATCCTTATTATTCGAATACGACATTCGAGTACAACGATCAATATTTGCTCCGGAAGGAAACGGAGATCAACTCGTTCCCTGCCAATTTAATCAATACTCCCAAGAGTCAATCGGTTGAACGGACCTATGAGTACACAAACAAACAGCTTTATTCGATAACGGAGAACTTTGGCGCAGGAAAAACACGGACGCAGACCTTTACCGCTTATGATCCATACGGAGTTCAGCCCACGCAGATTGCACTCGCTGGTGTGGAGCTGGAAAGCGGAAGGTCAGATGTATTGAATTTTTCCTACGAAATCGATGACAAAAGCCAAATCAAAAGCCAGACCTATCCGAATGGAAGCAAGGCTACGTATGAATACGATGAATTAGGAAGACCTCTATCGGAGACTTTTCACAATCAAGGCGCAAAACGAACCATTACGTATGTCTATCGGGACGGGGAAGCTTCTGGGGCGAGTTCAGAGGGACCGGGCATCGTTGAGAAAATTGCCCCTGACTCATCAAGACTCATCACTTACTACACGCCTTACGGAGATACCGCCTATCAAGAGCAGGTGGGCACGACAGGTGCGAAGCGTCCCTTGGTTGAGAACGACTTCACCTCGGATGGATTGGAGATCAGCCGCACGGTTCCTTTTGGGAAGCAAGAGGAAAGCACTTCGTATCTGTATGACTGGGACGGTTTTCAATACCAAACCACGAATTCTCTGGGAACCACCAAGCACCATCGAAACAATGCTTACTCGGACGGATCGAAATATTTGCCAAGATTGACGGAACAAACTCACTCTCCAAATGGCTTCATCGCCACCACCTACCGCGACTTGTATGGAAGAGTGGAGAGCACAGAGGAGACGACCCAAAGTGGCAGTCACCATCGCGTGACAACCTATCAGACGGATCGATTCGGGAAAGTAACCAACAAGGAAATCTCTGACGGCAAGACTTCCCAAGTGTGGAGTATGCGCTTCGATCATAACGACAATCTAGTATATTTGCAGGACCCGGAAAATAACGTAAACGTATATGGCTACGATACACTAGGCAATCTCACCAGTGTCCTAGAAAATGGGACAACTACGGCAGAGTATGCCTACAATAGTTTGGCATGGAAGCTCTCGGAGAAGAATCCGGAAACAAGAGCAGAGACGTACACCTACGATAAAAGCGGCCTTGTGAAAAGTTACAAGGACAAAAACGGCGTCATGTTCAACTATGACTATTCACCTTTCCATGAACTGACGAAAGTTTCTTCCGGTACTTCCTTCTATGAAGAGCGCGTGTATGATCCACAGTCTGGTCTGCTTTTGAGCGAAAATAATAACGCCGGAAACGCCATCAGTTATGGCTACGATGGTTTCCATCGCAAAAATCGCCAGACGATGATGGGTAAAGACTACCAGCTTCTCTATTCAGACAGCGACGATACGGTTGATACTCTTGTTTACCCAGCAAGAGGTGCAGTATCTGGTTCAGCCCCATCGCTGAGAGTCGAATACACCTATGACAACGCGAACAGATTGAACGCGGTAGCGATCCCTGGAGTCGGAACGACCACGTACACGTACGATATCAGCAACACAGGGGAAACCAATGCTATATCGTATCCGGGACAACCGACAGCAATGCAGCAATCGATTAGTTCGTTTGGTGAAAAAACAGCCTTGAATCACGCAGATGGCTGGAATGAGACAAATGGCTACGATCTGTTTGGGAATATCACCAGTCAAAAGCGCTCCGGTACGAATTATGGGTTGTTTGTGTACGACAAGCTTTCCCGGATCAAGGAAGAATCAGTCGAAGGAAACGTCAAGCAGTATGCCTACGACAAGCGGGGCAACCGCCAAGTGTATGCAAATGCTCCTAGTAACATCTTAAGCTCCTATGAAATGAAGCACGATTTGTTTAATCGATTACAGGAGTATAAGGATGAGAAAGGGACAACGACATACACGTATTACCCAGGTGGACTGCGGGCGACGAAGCAACAGACTGGCAGCGTGACGGATACGACTCACTACGTCTATTTGAATGGGCAAGTTATTGAAGAGTTGACGCAGGATGGCAGAGTGAAGGCGCGGAATGTGTTTGGTAACCAGTTGATTTGGCGAAAGGACTATGCGTCGAATCTCGAAGGCAGTTACTACTACAATAGCCACGGTGATGTAGTTAAGATCAAGGATTCGAACGGTAACGTCTTGAATACGTATGACTATGATATTTGGGGTAACTTGATCCCGGATAAGGTCAAGGAGACGATTTCTAACCCATTTACGTATGCAGGGGAAATGTATGACAAGGAAAGCGGATTCTACTATTTGCGGGCCCGGTATTATGATCCGAAGATCGGGCGTTTTATATCGGAGGATACGTATAAGGGGCAAGTAGATAACCCGCTGACGTTGAATCGGTATACGTATACAGGAAATAACCCATTAAGGTACATTGATCCAAGTGGTCACTGCTTTACAGAAACATCCCAAACGTTTTGTAAACAAGCGGCTGATTATATTGAAAAAGATGCAAACGCAGCTTGGGAAACTCTAAAGAAGAAACATGAATCATTTGATTCCGCAGTCGATTATTGGTCAATGGGATCATATTCAGAGTTACAAGAGGTTATGAGGATAGGTAAAGAACAGCCAATGTCATACGAACATTGGGTAGCTTCAGGACAACTTTTTATAGGACTCGTTCCTGCTGGAAAAGCAGGAAAAGCTACAGGTAAAACTAGTGGAGTATTAATCAATGCAATAAAAGGATGTAACTGTTTTACTGCTGGTACAAAAGTATTAACAGACGAAGGGGAGAAACCTATCGAGGAAATCGAGGTAGGGGATAAGGTTCTTGCCAAGGATGAGAATAACCCTGATGGAGAGTTGGCTTACAAGGAAGTAACGAACCTTTACCGCAACCAGCGTGATGATATAATTAAACTGTATGTTGGAGAGCAAATCATCGAGACGACCGACAACCATCCGTTTTGGGTGGAAGGTAAAGGGTGGGTCTTCGCAGATGAATTGCAAGTAGGGGACAAACTCCAAAAGGCTGATGGAAGCAACCTGACGATTGACAAAGTAGAGTTCGTTAAGCTAGATGAGCCTGTTACGGTTTACAACTTTACGGTAGCTGACTTCCATACGTATTATGTAACTGACTTGGGAATTTGGGTGCATAATACGAAGTGTACATCTGCCGGAACTTCATTCAGCTATAGTTATCAACCTGTTAAAAAAGGCGGAAAGAGTATAGCGGACCAAATAGCTGAAAGAGGTTGGAATGATAAACGTATTGGCGAAGCATTGGATAATCCTGCCGGTATTGTAAATTGGACTGACCAGAGAAAAGGCATGAATAATGCGCCAGTAACAGTTTACTATCATAAAAATGGTGGTTACGTTGCTAGGAGGAATGATACAGGAGAGATTATCCAAGCTAGTGACGTTAATGACCCTAATTGGAGTACTTATTGGTCGTCAAGTGATATTAAATGGAAAAAGTAAACTTGATTATTTATGTAAAAGGAGAGTGAGGAATGGTCACTTGGAATACAGAGTACGATGAAGTACAGATGGAGAACATAAAGATTGTTGAAAAACGGCTGTCCCTTGAGTTTCCAAAGGACTATCTAGAGTGTGTACTTAAATATCAAGGTGGTAAACCTTCTCTATGTAATATCATGGTGGATGAGTATATTATTGTACAATTTAGTTGCTTATTGACGTTTCTAGCTTTTGATGAACTTGATATTCTCGATGTGTACAATTCAATAAAAAAAAATATTCCATCGGGATTAATACCATTTGGGTTAGGGTCGGATAGTTATCTATTTTGTTTTAATTATCGTTTTAATGAAGCGCCTACAATAGCACTATGGAGACAAAGCGATACTGGTGAGAATAAGGTTATCTATGTTTGCGATTCTTTTACAGACTTAATAAGAAAATTGTATTGAGTGAAGGACCTTGGGGACAGCAATCCTCAAGGTCTTTTATTTTACCCCCACCCAGTGCGAAATGAATCGGGCAGCACGTTCCGAAAGAACTTAACCTTCGTCAGTTCCGTATAATGTTTTCCTAAAATAAAGTACGTACAAGTAAGGATGACAATTATACCCTAAATCACGTTATACAATCACGATGTATAGGTTGATTATGGTCAGATACCACCATGATTGACCTGTTTTTTGTTATCTTCGTTTTCTTGCAGTTTTTCAAAAAGGCTTGCCACAATGTACGTACATAAAACGATGTATAGGGTGAGGGACTGTCAAAAAATATTCATCGCAACAAAATGCAGCGTAGTCCCGATTACTTATAGTGTAAGGGTCAAAGATTAATCTGGTAACGTGCCAGTTTACATAGATGCAGGTAAGGAACGTTTTAGGCTAGCCACCTTGCCCTCTAATATAGTCCGAAATTCGTTAAAAAATTTCGGGTTGGGCTGAGTATGGAAAACGTACAAGTTTCGATTAACCGAATTGTAGTAGATTTTACGGACGTATTTTGGGATTTCTTCAACCGATTCCATCTCGCATTACGTACCCATTTCAATGCTAGCTTTCATTTGCAGGAGAAGGGGTTTAAATATCATTTACATGTGAGAGATGGAAGTCATTACATACACGTTTCCTATCAGCTCGCCTTTGTCCCTAAGTCAAGAAAGAACATAAGACAGTTTACAACTTTAAGGTAAAAGACTTTCATACGTACTTTGTTTCCAATCTTGGAATTTGGACGCATAATAGTTGCGGAATTACTAATAGTAAGGAATTACTTGAAGATATTCAAAAAAGTTTAAATATAGATAGAGTAAATGTTGGATTAGAGGGACAAACATTAGATAGAGCGACAGTTATTGATGCAGCCAAAAAGTTTACAGGAACTATTTCCGCAAAGATTGATACTACAAACGGAATCTGGGATTTTATAAGTAAGGATGGAAAGTATACTGTAAGAATGATGCAAAAGAAGAGAGACGGTAATTGGGAAGCAAACTTTGAAATTCGTGATAGTAAGGGGAAGCTTGATAAAAATTATCATATCCATTTAAAAGACTAATTCTAAAAAAAGCTAGGGAAAATACTAGGATAAGAAGGGAAAGTAGACATGATAAAACCAATATTAAAGAGACCACTAGAATATCGCAATGTTCCTGAAGACAATGACGAAGATTTTTATGTTGCAATAACTGCTGTAATTGGTACTCAAGATTCAACGGGAGCAGATCTATTTTACTTTTATGCAGCCTCTCCTAAACGATTGCAAAGATTATTTGAGGATGAAGGAGTTTTTTGGGGGAAAGACTTGTTAATAATGAATAAATTTGATAGCAGAATTATTGAAGAAGAAGTAATTAAGATGTTAGAAGAATGTGCGAGAGAAACTTGGGAAGAGGTAGCTCAAGCAATTAATCGGTTTTTGTTTTGGGAATACGATAAGAGATAAATAATAGCTTAAGGTGAGTGCCCCCAAACGAGTAATCAACTATTCGTCTGGGGTTTCTTTTTTACTCATAAAAGACGTAAATAACACTTGATTTAAAGTGTAAATTTATAGTAATATCAATTCAAGAAAGTCGAACTATAAATTTATAGTATTTCTGTTTCATCAAGAAAGGTGTGTAACCATGTTTAACCCCGAAACAAAAACTACCTTTCTTCAAGGATATAAAGAAAATACCCAAAAAGCTTATTCAAGAGTGTTCAACCTGACCATGAAGTTCGAAGTGGAAAAAGATAAGGATTTGCTCCACTTTACATTAGATGAGATTGAAACTGCCCTGCACAGCTTCCATGCTTCTACAGGAGACTCTCTTAATACGGCTGGGAGAACGATATCTGCTTACTTGAATTGGGCAAGGGCAGAGGGGCTTAGAGAGGACACCAATCCACTGGAGTCCGTTTCAAAAGAATGGTTTAAGAACATGGTAGGCAACACCCACCAACAATTTATTACGAAGAAAGAAATCGATGCAATCATTGACCAATGTAATAACGATCAGGATTCAGTGATTCTCTCCCTGTTATTCGAAGGTGCGGGTGGAAGAGAGGTAAGTGAACTACGCAATCTGAAACGTGAACAAGTCAATGATGAGAAACGAACATTGATATTGTTTAACGATAAAGAAGAAACAAGAGAAATTTCAATATCGGAACAGTGTCTGAAATTAATAAATGGCGCAATCAAGCAAAAGGATTATCTCAAAGGTAATGGGGAGATGAGACGAGATCATCTCAAAGAAACAAGTGAATTAATTGAAACAGGCTATGTAATCAGGCCAGCCAAGACAAGAAATGTTCATATGGAACAAGTCAGTCCTCATCTGATTTATGGGAGATTGCATGCATTAGAAGAATACTTTGGTTTGGACAATCTACGAGTGAAAACGATTCAACGCAGCGGGATGATCTGGATGGGAAAACAACTGCTAGAACGTGATGGTGAACTCGGAAAAGAGCAGTATTATGAGATATGCCAACAGTTCGGCATTAGCCAAGTCATGAATGGAAACAAGCTAGAGTATATGTGGTGGGGATTAAAAGACTTCGTAAATCCAGACATGATTGCTGCAATGTACGAGTAACGCACCTAGAGGATGTAATTCCTCTGGGGAAACAAGATAAAACTAAAAATTTATTGTAAATCGATGAAGGAGGTGAACAAACGTATGAGTTGCTATCTTTTGTTATAACATGCCAAATCATATAACATGCCAAATCATATTCAATATATTAAAATTTATAGTAAAAAGGAGAGTATAAAATTGTTTGATTCCATCAAAATGAAAGTAAGTTCCGTATTTATTCAACCTGAAATATTACAACAATATAACCTTGCATCTTTTACATACCGTAATCAGAAAACAGGTGTTATGACCACATTCCAGATGCAAGACGAGATCATTCCATATATCAAATATCAGGAAGCAAGCGGCACTTTAACTATCCAAGTTTCGATTCCCAAGATGCTATATGGAAACAATGTCAAAGCAATCAACGAATCAGATATTCCTATCTTCTTTCAGCGTGTACAAGAACGATTACAGCTATTATTCGGTATCCATATTGCCGATGAAGATTGGAGAATTACCCGTTTAGATGTTTGCTGCAATTTCCATGTTGGGAATCGAACAGGGGAGTATGTTCGTCAGTTGAGCAAAGGGAAAATGCCCTATAAAGATACGCGAAATTTTAATCATGACGAAACAGTAGAGTTTTATAACAAAAGCAGCAGAGTCATGCTATACGATAAATACAAGCAATGTAAACGAGCGAAGGAACCGAAGCAGATCATTGAGCAATCCAAGGGAATTTTACGATTAGAAATTAGACCGAGCGACAATGACATGAAGAAATATACCAAAGAGAAGAGAGCCATTCATCTCGTCACTCATTCCTTTTTTACCTACATAATCAAAAAGACACTGGAAGGATTGCCATACACAGAAAATGTGGAAACCATTGATTATGAATGGCTTTTGGAAAATAAGGAGGAAATATCAAAGATTGAGACTTATCTAGGTTTCACTATGATCAAAAATTTGTTCCAAGAAAGTGGAATAAGAGCAATTTATACAACATCCACTCTTCCTAATCGTAGGAGTTTGGCAAAGCAAATAACCATCCCGAAAAAGGAAGGGTTAAAAAGATTGGAGATTGTTGATTCAGTTCAGGGCTGAAGACATTCACCCAATTGAATCTGTTACGTTTACGATAACGATAAAAATTATAGAACTTTGGATAAATTTTGAATGGACAGAGCTTACTAATAAAGAAAAATAAGCAAATAGAGCAGTCCTTACAAAGAAAATGTGTCTCTCTACGATACCGTATCGATACAACCTGCTGCCATTCGGGGGTATTTTACATCTCTATATAGTGAATGGACATGGAATAGGGGCATTACACATCTAGTCCCGTAGGTAGGTTGGATTTTAGGCGATTAAGTTTTGAGGTGGAAAATTACTCCCCCTCCAACACCAGCAATTCATGCAACTCAATATCTAATGTCTTACAGATCGTTTCAAATGTACTAAGGTGAACCCTATCTACTTGGCTGGAACAGAGATGGCTGATTGTATTCGGTCTAAGACCAGTGAGTCTTGCCAACTCTCGTTGAGACATATTTCTCTGATCAAGGATTTCTTTTAACTTTACAATTATAGGCATTTTGAGTCCTTCTTTCCCGTGAACATTCTTTATCCATTATACGTGCAATTTTAGCACGAGGAAAAGGTCGTTGATTGTATCTGCTAAGCGATATATAATTGCTTTGTATCTACTAGGCGTTACAATGATTCAAATTCCTGTAACGGGAAGGGGAATAGTATGGAAAAAGTAGTGGGATATGTCAGAGTATCGACAAAAGGACAAGTTAAAGATGGGTATAGTCTAGCCTACCAAGTAGAGGAGATTCAGCGTTATTGTCAGGATAATAATCTAGAATTACTGAACATCTACAAGGATGAGGGGATTAGTGGAGCAAAAGTGGATGAGGATGGATTGACTATTGAACGGGAAGGTTTACAAGAACTCTTATCCAGTTTTACTTATCAAAAAGTAAGCCATATCATCGTCCTCAACACCTCACGATTGTGGAGAGCGGACATGGTGAAAGTCCTTATCCAAAGAGAATTAAAACGGCATTCCGTAGACGTAAAAGCAATTGAGCAGCCCAACTATAGTATTTACGCCCATGACCCTAATGATTTTCTAATCAATGGCATGATGGAATTACTCGATCAATACCAACGTTTGGAAATCGCACTCAAACTAGGGAGGGGGAGAAAAAAGAAAGCGCAACAAGGAGGATATGCAGGAGGTGGCGTTGCTTTCGGATATACGGCAACGAAAGGACAAAAAGCCATTCAGATAGATGAGAGACAGGCGGAGACGGTGCGGAGATTGTTTTCCTTACGTGAAACGCATCCCACTTGGTCACTCTCCCAATTGGCTGTCCAACTGAATGCAGAAGGGTATACAACGACACACGATAAATCTTTTACGAAGGTACAGGTCAAGCGAATGATTGATCGTGAAGCCTTCTACAAGGGCACCTACCGCTACGGTCAGATTGAAGCAAATGGACTTCACGAAGCCATTATGTAGCGGGAGGAACGAACGTGGAAGCTCAATTCACTCATTATAAACAGGAAGAAATACGTTCTCTTGACAAGATTCAGACATGCGAAATAGGTACACAATTAATTTTTGACTATGTTCAACAAGAGAACGCTGTATTTAACATCGCTACGATAGAGGACATAATAAAAGCCATCTTTCAGGTGGAACTACATCAACGAGAATACTTGCTGCAAATCCGTTTAGCGAAGGCATTATCTAGCACTAAATTGCAACCGTAATGATAGAACGATAATGACATGAAAAGAATGTACGAGCTAACGTATCCGTGCGTGTTCATCTTTGAATAATGCTTGTTCGGAGGGTGCTGGCATTCTTTTCTCTACATCATTACTTATCAAAGATAGGGGTGAAGTCTTTTTGCATCATAAATTGAAGTACCTATATATCGGAGTAGACTTACATAAACGTCATCATACAGCGGTGATGATGACTTGTTTCCATGAAAAGAGAGACGAAATCCAATTCGAGAACAAGCCGTCAGCGTTTCCTAAGTTTCTGCAACAAGTAGAAAAACTAGCAAAGAAGGAAGGCTTGACCCCTATGTTTGGCTTAGAAGATGTGGGGGGCTACGGAAGAGGATTGACCATGTTCCTTAACGAACACAAGTATGAAGTAAAATCGGTTAACCCTGCCCTTACGATATCGATTCGGAGAAGCAGTCCGAATAACAAGAAAACAGATGCGTGGGATGCAGAGTGTGTGGCTCGCATTCTGATTTCCAACTTGGATACACTGCCGACTGCAAATCCACATGACCTTTATTATGCAATCTCACAGCTTGTCACAAGAAGAGAGAACATTGTGAGTGTTGTAACAGGAATCAAGTTACAGCTTCATCAATTGCTAGGTTATCACTATCCAAGTTACAAGAAATTCTTCTCACAAGTAGATGGGAAAACAGCATTAGCTTTCTGGCTGAAGTATCCTTCTCCAAGTTGTTTGAGCGGGGTGAATGTGGATGAATTGGCTAACTTCTTATACAAGAAGAGCAATCGCTACATGTCTACCAAGAAGGCAGAGGACATTCTATCTATCGTACAGCAAGATGGGGACACATCGAAAGACTTATCAAGGAGTCAATGATTTTCTTGTTAAAAATGTGGTTCGGGACTTGATCGCCAGAGACCATCAACTAAGGCAAATTGACACAGCGTTAGCGAAGCATCTTGCCTTACTGGATTACAAACTAGAGACCATGCACGGAATTAGTACGGTCACGGCAGCGGAACTAATCGCGGAGATTGGCGATATTTCACGTTTTTCCAGTGCTGACAAACTAGCGAACTTTGCAGGGATTGCACCCGTTCAGCATAGTTCAGGGAACAAGCAGAAGAGTAAAAAGAGCAAGTTAGGCAACCGTAGCCTGTATGATATCTTCTATAACCTTGCCATTCGTCAATTGGGCGTATCAAGGGCGAAGAAGCCGAATCATCCTGTTTACCATTCCTACTACGAGAGAAAGCAAGCAGAAGGGAAGACCAAGTGGCAAGCGATTATTTGCGTCATGCGTAAATTGGTCAATGTCATATACAGCATGATGAAGTACAAGACGGAATATAAAATGCCAGTCCTTACAGAACAGGCGGCGTAGTAGCAGGGTGGTAGCAGAAATGTTGCCACCTAACCTTTATCTATTGAGCGCTTTATCATGGAGGATACGTATAAGGGGCAAGTGGATAATCCGTTGAGCATGAATCGGTATACGTATACGCATAATAATCCGATACGATATGTCGATCCTTCCGGTAATCAGGTGAGTGAAAGCGGAGGTTGGGAACCTGGGGGAAGTTATTTTTACTATGATCATGACGGAGTCAGACGAATTCACGGAAGTAAGGAAATTGATTGGAATTATTACCGAGAATGGTTTGTATCTGATCAAGCAGGTATGCAAGAAACATTGAGAGGTACAAATAAAGTAAAAAATCACATTGCGGCTAAGGTTACATGGGATTGGGCAATGGAAAATGGCGTTCCTATGGACGGCGGAGGAGTAGGTAAAGTACCTGGTGTAACAAAGGGTAAATCAACCACTTTCAAGTCGTTATTTGGTTGCAACTGCTTTACGGCAGGAACAAAGGTGCTAACAGACGAAGGGGAGAAACCTATCGAGGAAATCGAGGTAGGTGACAAAGTTCTGGCCAAAGACGATGAAACAGGCGAGATGGCTTACAAAGAAGTTGAATGGCTCTTTCAACGTGATGTTGAGGAAACATATAATATTACTGTTGGTGGAGAAGTTATTACAACTACTGACGAGCACCCGTTTTGGATTGTAGGCAAAGGGTGGGTAAAATCAAAGGACCTTGTGGTCGGTGAAGTTTTGACAACTTCGGATGGAAAAGAATTTGCTATTGAGGAGATTGAGGTTAAGAAGGAAAATAAGACCGTCTACAACTTTAAGGTGAAGGACTTTCATACGTATTTTGTATCTAACCTTGGTATCTGGACGCACAATCAATGTAATGATAAAAAGCTATCAAGTCCGAATCCTATACCACAGTCTATTAGGAAGCAATATGAAGAAATAATTCTCGGAA
This sequence comes from Brevibacillus sp. FIR094, assembly GCF_050477165.1. Classification (NCBI taxonomy): domain Bacteria; kingdom Bacillati; phylum Bacillota; class Bacilli; order Caryophanales; family Paenibacillaceae; genus Brevibacillus; species Brevibacillus sp. FIR094. Next base: position 61,729 of record NZ_JBEAES010000035.1, read on the forward strand.
AAGGAACACCTAGAGTAGACCCTAAAACGGGAAAACAGACAATATTTGAAGGGAGAGAGAACCAAGGGAAGGGATGGATAGGCTCACTAGAATTTGATGTTCCAGGTACAAATCACAGAATCTTAAAACGTCCTGATGGGAAACTTGGATATGTATTAAATCATGACTATAAAAAACCTAGATTATTTCCGGGACTATGGTATCCAGATGGTGGGAAGAAATAAGCTCAGGGTTATGGAGGCTACATGGTTAATAAATTTTCCTTAATTGATGACGAAAGCGACTTGGTCATCGGAAATTGCTCTGACCTTATTGGGTTAACAGGAAATTGTACTGAGAAAATTGATAATGAGGTATTTCATAAAATAACTCTATTAGATTTTCGATTTAATGATGACTTTAAGGTGTATTGTAAGAAAACCAAGACATATATAAATAATTTGTACCTTGCTATACTAAATAATGAAGGGAATCCAATAGGATCATACTATTATTATTTAAAAGAGCCACATTATTTTCATAGATATGGGTTTGGTGAAGGATTGACTAAGCTTGAGTTAATTGGAACAATATTGCAAGTGGCATCAGAGGAAGGTTTGGAAATTTGGGAGATGCGAAGATCGTCACTTCCTAAACGAAACTTATGGACAATATTATCAAAAAAACAACGTATAGGATGGCTAGAAGTTGCTCGATTACACTACAACACAATTCCTAATTCTCCAGACCAACAAAACGGAAAATACGATATTGAAGCATCAAATGTATCAGATTCTTCTTCTTTCTTTTGTGCACTAGGCGAAGCTATTAACGGTCCAGGTGGTTATTATGGGTTTGATTTATTGAGTCTTAAGGATTGTCTTTGTGGTGGTTTTGGTGCTGTTCCACCATTTACAATTCATTTGCGCAATGGCAATGATAGTAGTAAATTGCGTGTGAATAATAATGATCTTGTTTTAGAGGAGGATGAAACTTTTTTTCAACAACTCAATGACTTACTTCTTGTTAACAATGTAACGTTGATTCGCGAGTAAAATATTTATTTAACAAAGACCTTGTATGCACGTACCCCTTTCAAGTAGAAAGTCTTAAAAGAGCCTAGGCAGCCAGTTTGTTATGTGATGTTATCCCCTCACAGTAGACAGTGAAAAAAAGACCTCATGCTATTATGAGTGAAGTGACCCAATAAATTGAGACAAGGAAAAAGCACCTCCTGAATCGTATTCCA
>NZ_JBEAES010000036.1:0-53741 GCF_050477165.1 Brevibacillus sp. FIR094
AGTCCCCTATAGGCAGACTTTTTTAAGTGTCTACTCTATAGGGGACAGTTTACTCATTCAAGGTTTTTTCTTTCTTATTCTTTTTCATTCAACGTAACACCATTGATTTTCAAATGCGCACGAAACATTTCCAGCATCGAAGGCATTGCCTCTTTTTCTGGCCATGAATCCGTTTTCCACAAGCTCGCTTGTTTAAATGCGCGCGGGCAATGGAGGAAGCACTCCTCTACCTTCACGATCACACCTATGCCGCTTGTTTTACCCTTCCATTCTTGCGCAGCGAGTAGCTCTGCATCTTTTGTAATGCGGGCTGATCCGTTAATTCGCAACACTTCTTCCAGACCTGGAATCAGGAAAATCATACCCACCTGCGGATTGGCAATCATATTCAGCAAAGAGTCGACCCGTCTGTTCCCCATTCTCTCTGGAAAAATAATATGGTGATCATCCAGCACTTTAACGAAACCGGGCTCGTCGCCTCGCGGGGAAACGTCACATCTCCCGGAAGCATCTGCTGTAGACAAGAAAAACAGCGGCGACATGGACACATAATGGATCACATGCGACTCAACCTGCGCGATGCTTTTTTTCACAACCGCCTTGTGTGGTTCTCCTACCAAGCTTTTTAGTTCGTCTGCACTGGTTATGAGATCTTTTACTTCCAACGGATTCCACATAGGTTTTGCTCTCCTCTCTCTGTGTATTTCCCTGCTCAGTCTGCCGCTATTCTGGCTGCTCGTTTACTGATGAAATCTTTGTAAGCAACAATCTTACGTTCTAGCATATCATCCACATCGTTTAACGTTTTAATTTGTTGCTCAATATAGCGTTTATGTTCTTCTAAAAGACTCAATCGAGCTAAGGTCGTATGTTCTCCTTCTAAAAACAGGGAAGCGTACTGCTTTATTTTGGAGATCGGCATTTGCGTTTCTTTTAACTTGATAACGAATTGCAGCCATCGAATATGTGAATCGTTATATCGCCTGTCACCACTTTCATTGCGATCCGGAATAATTATTTTTTCCTTTTCATAATAACGCAACGTATGTGTGCTTATCCCTAATAGCTGTGCCACTTCACCAATTGTGTACATAAGAAACCTCCGGATTGATCTTATACCCTTGACTTAGAGTTTACTCTAATCAGTATAATCAGCTCATCGTTACTTCTCAATGAAAGCTAGTGAATAAAATTCAGGAGGGATTTTCATGAAATATACGGTTATTACGGGAGCAAGTTCAGGAATTGGCTTTGAAACCGCTCTGGCATTTGCTGCTCGCGGAAAAAACTTAATTCTAGCAGCTCGCCGAACGGAAGAATTAGAAAAGTTAAAAGCGAAAGTGGCTGACGTGAACCCAACATTGGATGTAGTCATTCGATCTGTTGACTTGAGTGTGAGTGCCAATGTCCATGAGTTTTATGACAGTCTAAAAGATTATGAGATCGAGACTTGGATCAACAATGCAGGGTTCGGGAACTTTGCATCTATCGGGGAACAAAACTTGAATAAAATCGAGTCCATGCTTCATTTGAATATCGAAGCGCTCACCATTCTCTCCTCTCATTATGTTCGCGATTATGCAAATGTAGAAGGCACGCAAATCATCAATATTTCTTCAGGCGGAGGCTACAAAGTCATCGCCGATGCCGTGACTTATTGCGCAACGAAGTTTTATGTAAGTGCCTTTACGGAAGGTCTGGGACAAGAATTGATTGAGAATGGTGCAGCCATGCGAGCAAAAGTCTTGGCACCTGCTGCTACAGAGACCGAATTTGCGCAGCGTTCCTTTGGTATTGACAGTTTTGATTATGCTGGTGCATTATCAAAATTCCATACAGCGGCACAAATGGCTGGCTTCCTGCTCGATTTATATGACAATGATAAGATCGTAGGAATCGTAAATGGAGTAACCTATGAATTCGAACTACGTGATCCCATCTTTACGTATGTACCGAAGGCTAGAGATTAATCGGGATGTTGCTGACAAAAAAAGAGGATGCGCCAGTCGCACCCTCTTTTTCTTGCCTTACACCATGACTTTGCAAATGTCGTTCGTAAACTCTACCGGGTCTTGAATCGGCAAGCCTTCAATCAAGAGAGCCTGATTGTACAGGAGAGCCGTATACAGATTAACCTTTTCCTTGTCTGTGTCAAATGCACCCTTCAACGACTGGAACACCGCATGGTTCACATTGATCTCCAGTACCTTGTCTGCCTTCACATTCGGATTGTTCGGCATCGCATTCAAGATTTTTTCCATTTCGATCGTTACTTCACCCTCTGTCGACAAGCAGACAGGGTGTGACTTCAAGCGTTTGGAGGCTTTTACAGCTTTGACTTTTCCTTCGAGCAGCGATGCCATATAGTCGAACAGCTCTTTGTTGTTCTCGTTTTCGGCTTCGGCTGCTTTTTCCTCTTCGCCCGGTTCGATCCCCAAATCCCCGCTCGATACGGATTTGAATTCCTTTTCCTTGTAGTTCATCATCATTTTGATCGCGAACTCATCGACGTCATCTGTGAAGTACAGGATTTCGTAACCTTTTTCGGATACGAGCTCTGTTTGCGGCAGCTTTTCGATTCGCTCGATCGACTCCCCAGATGCGTAGTAGATGTACTTTTGATCTTCTGGCATTCTCTCTACGTACTCTTCTAGCGTCACTAGCTTTTTCTCTTTGGAAGAGTAGAACATCAACAGGTCTTGCAATGTTTCCTTATGCGTTCCGTAGTCGCTGTACATGCCGTATTTCAGCTGTCTGCCAAACGAATTGTAGAACAGCTCGTATTTTTCCCGCTCTGTTTTCAGCAAGCTTTGCAGTTGGCTTTTGATTTTGCTCGTGATGTTTTTCGCAATCAGCTTCAATTGACGGTCATGCTGCAGCATCTCACGGGAAATGTTGAGCGACAGGCTCTCGGAGTCAACCATCCCTTTGACAAAGCTGAAGTAGTCTGGAAGCAGGTCCGCACATTTGTTCATGATCAGTACACCGTTCGCATACAGCTCCAGACCTTTTTCGTACTCCTTCGAGTAGTAATCAAATGGCATGCTCTCTGGGATGTACAAAATCGCCTGATAAACAACGGCTCCATCTGCACTGATGTGGATGTGCTTAAGCGGCTTGTCGAAGCCGTAATGCTTGCTCGCATAAAACTGCTCGTAATCCTCAGTCGTCAGCTCGCTTTTATTTTTTCGCCAAATCGGAACCATGCTGTTCACGATTTGTTCTTCCGTCACTTGTTCGTACTCGTTTTCGCTGCCCTCTTTTGGCTTATGCTGCGTAACGTCCATTTTGATCGGGTAACGAATGAAGTCAGAGTACTTTTTGATAATCGCTTGTAAACGGTACTCTTCCAAAAACTCGTCGTAATTCTCTTCTTCTGTATTCTCCTTGATTTCGAGAATGACTTCGGTCCCGACGGAATCTTTGTGATAAGGCTCGATCGTGTAGCCATCCGCACCGCTGGACTCCCATTTGTACCCAGTGTCGCTGCCCAGTGCTTTACTGATGACCGTAACCTTGTCGGCAACCATGAAAGCCGAGTAGAAACCTACGCCGAATTGACCGATGATGTTGTAGCCATCCTTCGCGTCGTTTTCTTTTTTGAACGCCAACGAACCACTCTTCGCAATGACACCCAGATTATTTTCCAACTCATCCTGCGTCATACCGATCCCGGTATCTGTCAGGGTCAGCGTTCTGGTGTCTTTGTTAACTGCTACTTTGATGTAATAGTTCTCTTTATCAAACACCAATTGATCATCAACGAGCGATTTGTAGTAAATTTTGTCAATCGCGTCACTCGAATTGGAGATCAACTCTCGCAAAAAGATTTCCTTTTGTGTGTAAATAGAATGGATCATCATTTCTAACAAACGTGTAGATTCTGCTTGGAACTGCTTTTTTTCCATGAAAATACCCACCCTTCCGGACTTCTTATGTATACCTCTTTCAATGTTAGCACTCTCATCTCGCGAGTGCTATTCACTATTTTTATAACAGTCTTAGATTTTTCTGTCAATATGATCCAGCTGTTCAAGGTTAATCACTCATCCAGCACTGGAATTGCATAACGCGTCAGAAAAAGAGGATTTAATTATTTTGGTTTTTTACTCCCCACTCACATAGCTCTTCCAAAACGGGTAATAATGTTTTCGCTTTATCCGTAAGACTGTACTCGACTTTAGGTGGAACTTGAGGATACTCTTTCCGTTTCACCAAACCATCCGCTTCCAATTCTTTTAATTGTGAACTTAGTGTTTTATAAGTAATAGCTCCTATTTGTCTTTTCAGATCATTAAAGCGAACCGGTTGGTTTTCTGCTAGAAGATAAATAATAACCATTTTCCATTTACCACCGATAACTGACAATGTATAACCAAATGGTGTATCTTGAATATTTTTCACTTTCCCTTTATATTCAGCCATGCTCATATTTACACTATCCTTTCCGATAGTACCTATCATTAAAGACCGTACTACTTTTTTATTTTTGGTCAGACTATACTAACCTTACTTTGAAGTAAAGGAGAGACAAACATGACTAAAAAAACAATACGCCTGTTAATGCCGCAATGGCAAGGGGGAAATAACCCTAACTACTCTCTTGGAGCCGAGTTGCTTGCGTGGCTAGCTCCGGACAATGATCAACCCCTTATTCATATACCAGTTCGAGCTTATGATGGAACTCCGCTTGAAAACGAGAACGGTACTTATGGGAGAAAACAACTACTTGAACAAGTAGAGGCTGCTCATCATATCATTGATGCTCATAAGCCAGATCGGATTGTGATGTTTGGCGGTGACTGCTTGGTAGAGCAAGCTCCATTTGCGTATTTAAACAAACGATACGGTGGTGAATTAGGTTTAATTTGGATCGATGCTCACAGTGATTTGGTTAGGATTGTTGGGTATGACTACGGACATACATTACCTCTTGGAAATCTTTTAGGAGAAGGAGATGAAGAGTTCGTAAAACATGTGGAAATCCCTCTAAAGCCTGAAAATATCTTTATGGCGGGATTAGAAGCTCCTACAGAGCAAGATTCAGAAATCATTCAAAGGCTTGGTATTAAAACAGCGGGAACGAAAGAGTTAATGAAAAGTACTGAATCTGTAAAAGAGTGGATAAAAGAAAGTGGCATTAAGCACCTAGCTATCCACCTTGATTTAGATGTCCTTGACCCAAAGGCATTCCGCTCTTTATTATTCGCCAACCCTGAAGCACCTTATCATCTTTCTGCTGCGGGAACAATGCAAATCCCTCAACTACTTCATCTGATTAAAGAACTATCTGAAGAAACAGATGTAGTTGGATTAGGTATTACTGAGCATATGCCGTGGGATTCTATTAACTTGAAGAAACTGCTTGGAGAAATACCTATTTTAAATAAGTAAAGTTCAAGAGCTTGAGAATGAAGATGGATAGAAACAGAAACCCTCGGGTCAATTGCCCAAGGGTCTCCTTCGCTTGCTGATGATTATTTCACCGGAATATAACCCGTTTTTTCTACTAATTCCTGTCCCTGTGGAGACAAAATCCATTCAATCAGTTTCTCGGCATTCGGACTGTCCGTCCCAGCTGTCACTGCGTAAAACTCGGCCGCAAACGGATACGCTCTGTTTTTTATCGTTTCCTTATTAGGCGTAACCCCATCAATTGCGAGTAGACGAATGTTACCATTTCGCACCATCTCTGTGGCATAAAACAAGAACGAGTAACCGATGGCATTCGAATAATTTTTGTAGTTGGCTGCTTGCTCAATGATTCCGCCCATTCCAGTTACCACGTCCTCTTGTGGCGCGGTCATGAGCTCTTTATCCCCCATGATCTTCTGCACCATCGTCTGACTCCCACTATTTTCTGGACGCTGAAAGGCGCGAATGAGCTCAAAGCCGCCCCCGACTTCATCCCAAGAAATGATGTCTCCCGCATAAATGTCCTGAATTTGCTGGGTAGTGAGTCCCTGAACAGGATTCTCTGTATGGACGAAAAAGACAAAGACTTCCCTACCGATTGGTGTCAGCTTAAGCTCTACACCCTTTTCTTTTGCTGCTAGGAGCTGTTCCTCTGAAGGACCTGCTGCAAAGATGACATCGACTTTGCCATCCAGTAAGTTTTCGTACGCTTTTGGCGTCTTGCTTACCATGACTTCACTGTCGTAGAGGTCGTATGCTTTGTCGGGATAAACAGCCTGCACAAAGGAAGCGTAAAGAGGATACAAAGCCGTCGCCCCATCTATTTTGGGCAAATCAGACTGCAACGACAGTGTCGCTGGTTGATCAAGCTTTTGAATTTTGGAGTCTGCACCAAACGGTTTATACTGTTCCAGATCGACCTCCGCCTCACTGACCACAGGAATGCTGTTATGGTAATAGCTGCTGATCTCATATCCTGCAACTGGCAGGGTACAAAAGAGAAAATAGACAAAGAGGGCTCGGTTCCATAACCGACTCTTTTGCGGGGCGAACATTTGTCCGATGATGTAGATGATAAAAACGACCGTCGTGACAGCCACAAGAAGGGAATAAACTCTTCCCTGTGCGTTTAAGGCAGTCATCACCACCGCCACGACTCCGATCACAGTGATGATCGCACCTAAAACGATACATCCAAAGATTTTCCCAACCAATTCTTTGTTCACTCTTTCTCCTCCCAGTTCTCCTACCGTTATTATAAATGATTGGAAGAGATTAGGAAGGAGAAGCATACCAAACGAGCCAATTCACTCGACACCTATCCATTCCTTGTAATTAGTTGCCCATTTTTGCAAATCATTGATGAACAGGCTGGCGTGATATCCATCACAAACCGCATGATGGACCTGCAAAGAAACAGGCAATAACATTTTGCCTTCTTGCTTGAAATACTTTCCGCTTGTAATGATTGGCAGCAAATACCGCCCATCACCCGAAATATTCAAATTAAACCCACTGAAGCTAACCCAGGGAATACACGAGACAGGGAACGTATAAGGCGGTTCCAGTTCTTTCGCCACAAGACCTTTGTTGTCCCCGAACTGTTTCATATCCGCTACGTAATTTTGATAAAACACGGGGAACTCGTCAGCGAATTCCGTCCACATCGTAGAAAACGTTTGATCGTCCTGGTGAAAAAAGGTATAGCTGGGTATCATGCTCTCCCAATAGCCCAACTCGCCGTCGGTATGAAAGGAAGTCCGAAATTCACGATGCACATTGACAACATTCGTCACCATATACAGAAAAGCCGGGTACAGCTTCATCCCCTTTTGCCGTAGAGCGGGGAGCAATTCCGTTATATCAATATTGGCAGTCATACTGAACGTGCAATTCACTCGGTTCAGATAATGCTCGAAATAAGGCTTTCTGCTCCAATTATCTAGATCAATTCGCTGAAATTTCATTGGATATCCCTCCTAAAATCGAAAACATGATGATTTTAGGAGGTGATTCTGCGTGTCCTTTTCATAACACCATCCCCTTCTTCTCCCCTCCAGCATACCATTTACATCTCTTTCTGACATCAGCCTGTGTATAACTGTCGTGTTTAAGCAGAATTAGGGAAGGGAAAAGGAAAGGGATGGTAAAGGAGGAACATGATGAAAAATATCATTTTATGCTTAGCTCTTATCGTTTCTATTCTTTTTTCAACTCCCGTGCCTGTACAAGCCAGCCAGTTCAGCGATATCCCGGATGGACATTGGGCTCGGGAATCGGTTGATTTTATGGTGAAAAAAGGTGTATTAAGCGGCTATTCCAATGGAGCCTTCAGACCGAATGAGGCGATTGACAGAGCCGAACTGACTGTTATGTTTCATAAGCTGTTTAATAAGCTACGTCCGAATCTTAATCCCTCTTACCCGGACATGAAAATACAGAAGTTTGAAGACGTTCCCAAAAATCATTGGGCCTATCAGCCATTGATGGAAATGTACAGCGCAGACGCCCTTGGTGTTGTAGACTGGTTTGGATCAAAAATTTACGTCTATCCCGAAAGAAAAGTGACTCGCTGGGAAGCTATGTACATCTTCCAATCATTTTTTAGTCAAAAGATGCATCAAATGCCCGACGTTCAAGTTTTGCAAATACTTGCCGGAATTGATGACATTACCGTGCAGTCGTTTGACTCAACTGGGTATTCATCCCCTTATCCTGGTTCAACTGCTGTGGATTTAATCGAAAGCGACGAATACACGATTAGCTATAGTCACCTCAACACTGGAGAAATTCTATTTGCCAACCGTGGCGGAGACGCATTAAAAGCTTATGCACTTGCATGGCTTGTGGGCAATAACATCATGAGTACGTGGGGAAACGAATTGGAAATACATGATCCCCTCACACGAGCGGAGGCAGTGGTGATGCTGCACCGCACTTACAACGTCTTATTAGCAGACGGTTCTCTATCAGCTTATACGAGTAAATAACCCCCGCCCAAACTCTCATTTTGAGAAAGGAGCCCCCATTCGGAAGGCTCCTTTCTCAGCATTTTCATCTTTACCTCATCTACATTTTACTCATATCCATATACAGCACATTCCACCGATGACCATCCAAATCAGCGAACCCTGCTCCGTACATACCCGGACCATGCTCTCGCGGCTCACTGAAAACAGTTCCCCCAGCCTCTACCACCTGACCCATCAATTCATCCACTTCTTCTCTACTCTCGGCATCGATCGAAAACAACACTTCCGTTCCGTGCTTCGTATCTGCCAGCTCATTTTGCGTAAACGATTGGAAGGTAGCCTCCGGGAACAGCATAATCAGCATCTTTTTTTCGCCGATCACCAAGCCCGCTACATCTTTGCTGTTCTCATGGCGCGGATGAAAAGAGAATCCGAGTGCGGCAAAAAACGATTTGGACTTTTCGAGGTCCTTGACGGGCAAGTTGATCCAAAGCTCTTTTGTCATGGGAATTTCTCCTTCGCGTTTTGGTTGGATAATACTTTTTATTCTCCTTTAAGAATGCAGAATCATGCTTGAAGACTTCTTCCCGATTGCTATTATTAATCAAACCGTTCATTTGTATTATCCGATATTGACACTCGGAATTAGAACCGATAAAGTATTGGATAAACTCGGTTGTATAAGTTCGAAAATTCAAAAAATAACATTGAGGTGGGCACATGGGAAACGAGCTGATTCAAGCAATTACCCTGTTAAAACAAAAAGAATGGGTGGATCTCACGCACACATTCGGTCCGGAGTCTCCGCACTTCCACGCCTTTGACGCCGCCGAATTCCAAACGCTGTTCACGCATGACGACGGCTTCTTTGCTCAGCGCTTCTCATTTCCTGGACAGTATGGTACGCACTTAGATGCACCGATTCACTTTGTGCGCAATAAGCGTTACTTGGACGAGATCGAACTAAAAGAACTCGTATTGCCGCTCGTCGTCATCGACAAATCAAAAGAAGCCGAAGCCAACAACGATTATTCGCTTTCGGTGGAAGACATTTTGCATTTTGAAACCGAGCATGGTCAAATCGAGAGCGGTTCCTTCGTCGCCTTGCGTACAGATTGGAGCAAGCGCTGGCCAGATGTGGAGGCTTTCAACAATAAGGATGCAGATGGCAACAATCACGCTCCCGGCTGGTCATTGGAGGCATTAAAATTTTTGTTCGAGGAAAGACAAATCAAAGCAGTCGGTCACGAAACCTTCGATACGGATGCGACGATCGATTACCGAAAAAACGGAGCACTTTTGGGTGAATATTTCGTCCTTGATCAAGACACCTATCAAGTAGAGCTGCTCAAAAATCTCGATAAGCTCCCGGCAAAAGGCGCTGTCATTGTAAACATTACACCAAAGCCTGAAAAAGCCTCCGGGTTTCCAGTTCGCTCGTTTGCGATTTTGCCATAACGTTCTTCTTTCTATCATGCGCAGCTCATTTCGCTGCGCTTTTTGCTTGGTGATTACTGCTTTCTTTCTTTCTTTCTTTCCTCCCGCTCATTCAAGAGGCAACGTTATTTTAAAAAGAGTCGTATACCGTTGATTCCTTTCCAAATGAATTGTACCCCGATGTAACGTTATAATTTTTTTACAAATGGCTAGACCGAGTCCTGTGCTATCTTTCACAGGATTACTCCCTTTTATGAACTCTTCAAAAATATGTTCTCTGACATTCTCCTGAACACCAATACCGTTATCACCTAACCACAAAACAACACCGGTTTCTATTTTCTCACATGAAACGAATAGCTGCGTTCCCGGAGGATTATGTTTTAGTGAGTTACCGATCAAATTCGTAATAACGCGGTTCATATGCATTTTGTCGAACATGACAAACAGCGGCTCCTCTGGAATTTTCACATCCAGCTGAAATCCCCTATCTTCTATTTCCGGATAAAATTCCGCAACAAGCTGCATAAACCACTTACTAATATTCACCTTTTCTTGATCCAGTCTCACGTGCTGGTCTTCCAGCTTTGCCAGCTCGAACAAATTTTGAATCAAATGGGCCATATAAGACGATTTGTCGTTAATATATTGAACATACTGACGCCTTTGCTCTTCTTCTAGCTCCGGCCTATCCAGCAACAATTGAGAATAACCGAATACGGAGGTAATCGGCGTTTTCAGATCATGAGACAAATGCAGCAGCATGTTTCTTTTGTTGTTCGCTACCGCTTCTTTCTCGGCAGAGGTCTGTTGTAGTCGTTCTGCCATTCCGTTAAATGCTTCTCGGATTTCTGCAAATTCCATTTCAGCCGAAAATGTAAGCCTCTTCTGATAATTGAAGCCTTCCATTTCTTTAATGCCCTCTACAATTTGCCGGAGAGGCTTCTTCATCTGCAAGACGGAGTACCGGGTATAGAAATAAAGGGCGATGAACAACAGAACGGCAAACAACGCTATAAAGATTCCAAGCGCCAATGATAGATTCCGCTGGGGAATTTTCCATAACAGAACATAGTTCTCACCCTCTGGCCCTTGCACTTGATAGGCATGGTAGAAAATTGAATCATCATTTCGCAATATGTCCACTTTAGCGTACAGCATTCCATCGCTGTATGTCATGATATTGTCTTCCTTGTTGCCTTTTACATAGATGACTGTCCCCGATTCATCCACGATCTCGAACCAGCCGCCGTATTCGTCTATCAACCGACCATCCATCTTCTCAAAAGGGTACTGATATATTTTACTGCCATCCACTTGGGTCAAATCGGGCGTTTTATCAAAATAGTTGTTTATCAACAGGTCTGTCCCCAAAAGAGCAATCATAATCGTACATAAGAACAAACCGCTTATCACAACATAGTGGCGAAAAAACAGTTGTTTTAACGGTCGCTTTTCGGGGGTGCTCTCATTTTTTTTCAAAACGGTAGCCTAACCCCCTGATCGTAATAAGATAAGTCGGCTTTCTTGGGTTATCCTCAATCTTCTCCCTGAGTTTGCTGATATAGACCATGATTAGGTTTTCATCCCCTATGTACTCCTGCCCCCAAATATGCTCATAAATGGACGCTTTTGTAAAAACTCTACCCGCATGCTTCATCAGTAATGACAAAATCTTGAACTCGTACGATGTCACTTCTTTCTGCTGTCCATTTTTGTACAGCTTACAGCTCATCAAATCGAGCATGACATCGCCAACTTGTATGATTTCATGGTTCTGCTTTTCACCTTTAGAAAATACATCCATTCTTCTGAATAACGCTTGAACTCTGCTGACGACTTCTATGGGGTTAAAGGGCTTCCCCACATAGTCGTCAGCGCCAAGCTGAAGTCCCATAATTTTATCCATATCGTCCGATTTCGCGGACAGGAACAAAAACGGAACCTCGGAAATATGTCGCATCTTTCTTAATAACTCGTATCCATCCATCTTCGGCATCATAATATCAGCAATAACCAGATCGATTTGCACGTTTGAGAATACATCCAGCGCATCAACCCCATTACCTGCTTCATACGTAGCAAACCCGTAATTTTTCAAATAAATACTGAGTAGTTCACGAATTTGGGCTTCATCGTCGATGATCAGTATCGTTTTGATTGTACTTCCCTCCATCGCCTCATGTCGCAACGAAGCACAAACAAGAAGTCACGGCTTGTTGTACACTAAAATAATTGGTCTGCGAACCGAGATAGTAACGCAGCCGCTTCTTTCCTTACCATCAGCTGCTCTGATTTATAATCGAGACTGCCATCTCTGTCTTTCACCACTTCTGGTCCGTATAATCCTTTTGCCACTACGAAATGGACTCCCTCTAAAGCCCAAGCATCTGTCCTACCACTCAACTTGGCTTTTTTCGGTTCTGCATGAAGATAGCCAAATGCCATGCGCCATACGATGGTTGCTGCTTCTTGACGCGTCAATGGCTCGTTCGGATAAAATTTGCCATCAGCAGATGCTTTTAGTAAACCTAACTCGTAAGCTGCTTGAATTTCCCGCGCATACTTGTTACCTGAAAGATCCGTGTAAATCGGTTTATGCTTTGATGGAGCAATGCCACTCCACTTGATGAACCAGCCAACAAACTCTCCTTTCGTTATCTGTTGTTCGGGCGAAAAGCGATTGTCTCCTTCCATTTCAGCAAAGACACCGATCTGGCTCAGGTGATAAATATAGGACGCATATGGATGGTCATTCTCCACATCCTGATAACGTTGCGGCTCAGGCATTTTTTCTGCCCAACTATCTGGTTTTAACTCGTAATAGAAAGCCTGCACATCTCCGTGATCGTTCAGCTTAAAAGCAGCTCTAATGCCTTGCTCATCCTGGAATAAGAGTGGCTCCACTTCATATAGGACATGTTCTCCCAGCGGGTCTTTTACAATGAGTTTGCCGCCTTCAGCACGTATACGAGTCGTCCACATCCGGTTTCGCAAATCGCTGTATGTCCCTTCAAACTTCGTGAGTTCTTGTTTCTCTAACTCAAACGCTCCCCTTTTCTGCTCATTTTTCGGGTAGTAATGATCCATAAACGCTTTAATCAAAGGCATACGAATTTCGAAGTCCTTATTGACTGTAACAAATACTCCCACTTTTTCTTCCGGGATCAACCACATTCCAGTATGGTATCCTTCTGAATCACCTGCTTTTTCAATGACATAATGTCCATTGTAATTTTGCTGGTTGGCATATTCGAAACCAAGCGCCATGTTATTCAGCTTTGGATGCACGGAAAGATGAGGTCTCTGCATTTCTGCCGCCGTTTCTTCTTCCATAATCGTCGCATTCCCAAGCTTTCCTTTATTGAGATGAGCAATCATGAATTTAGCCATATCAGAACCAGTTGAGAGCATTCCACCACCTGGAAACTCAGTTGGTACCGTTGCATAAGTCGAGATCGGCTGTCCGATAAGATTATAAGGCACAGCCAACTCTTTGACTATTGAGGGTGTAAGTCGAAAATCACTATTTTCCATGCCAAGTGGCTTAAAGATGCGTTCCTGCACGTATTCACCAAATGGTTTTCCTGCTACTTGTTCTACAACATAACCTTGAATGGTGAAGCCGAGGTTGTCATATCTGTAAAACTCTCCTGGCTTGCGAATGATATTTGGGAGATTGTCCATCACGTATTTCTTTAAAGAAACCTCCCGTTTCAAGTCGGTTGTTGAAGAGTCAGAAGTGTCTCCAAAGTCAAATCCAGTGGCGTTCATTAACAGATGTTCCATTGTAAGAGGAGTGCCTGTCTTATTCGGAATCCGGGCATCCCCCATATATGCGGATACATCTTTGTTCAAATCTATTTTTCCTTGCTCCGCCAACTGCATAACGGCTGTAGCTGTAATAACCTTGGATACTGACGCTACACGAAATACGGTGCGATCAGGATCGACCGGAATCTTCTTCTCTACATCCGCATATCCATACCCTTTTTTCAAAAGGACTTTGTCTCCTTTTACAACTACAAACGTAGCTCCTGCCATGTTGTTCTTAATTTCTGACCGGTTAAAAAATTCATCTACAAATTGCTCTACCTCTCTCGGATCATCCGGCCCAGATACAGAAGATGCGAACACTTTGGTTGGAGAAACAACTCCGCTTACAAGGCTGACGCTCATAGTAGTTACAAGTACAGTCGCCATTAATGTCTGTAACTTCGAAAACATTTTCATAAGATTGCTCCTCTCCCTTGCCCTTATTTCCTTCCCTAGAAGAGTAAACAAACAATCTTAATCGCATTTCTATACAACCTTAATAGAACCTGAATTTTTTGCTTGTTGTTTCCGGTTCGCTCGTTTGCAATTTTTCCTTAAATCAAAAGCCGAGGAAACATCAGGTATCATCACCTGTCTATCACTCGGCTTTTCATCTGAAAAAGACCTACGTATCCAATGGCGATTTACGGATAACCGCCACACTGGACTCCCTCACAATCAGTCGCGGCTCGAACTGTACGCGCTCGTACGCTCCTGCCCCCTGCTCTCGAATCCGTTTCAGCAAAAGCTCAGTCGCCAACCGTGCCACCTCTTCCCCCATGATCGAAACAGAACTGATCTGCGGAGTGGTAATCGTCGTCCACACATTGTTGTCAATCCCCACGATCGCGACATCTTCTGGCACGCGTACTCCAAGCTCCTTGAACCGATTCACGATCCCGATTGCCACCATGTCATTGACCGCATAGATAGCATCTGGCATGTTTTTTAGGCTATAAAAGTAATCAGCAGCACGAAGGCCCGTCTCAAACGAGAAGTCCTCACCAAAATACACCAGCGAAGGATCGACGTGCTGTAGCGACGCCTCATAGGCAAAATACCGCTCCTCGATCTTGTCCTTCGGCGCACCTGCATAAGCGATTCGCGTACGGCCAATTTTGATCAAATGCTCCATGACGAGTCGACCTTCTTGACGGGCCATACTGACTACATCTGCTTTCACATTGTCTTCGAGCTTTTTCCCATAGTTAATAATCGAAACCGGAACACTCGCTTTGTTAATCATCTGGACCAACGTCTTTGGATAGGCGAGCGGCATGATAATCAACCCGTCTACATGCAGCTTTTTGACCTCACGCACAGTCTCAAGCTCCATTCGGGCATTTCCGGCTGTATTAATTTGTACGACGCGGTAGCCATGCTGCTTGGCCGCTTGTTCAACCGACCAAGCGATATCTGGAATGATCGCATTGCGAATGTCAGGAACAACCAGTGCGATTTGATAGGTTTGGCGCACCTTAAGACTTTGCGCAGAAGTGTTCGGAATAAACCCCAGCTCGTCGATCACCTGCAAAATCATCGCTTTCGTCTTCGGGCTGATCCCCCCGCTATCATTAATGGCCCTTGATACCGTTGCGATTCCTACACCCGCCTTCTTCGCTACATCTTCTATTGTCACTTTATTTTTTGTATCCAACGCCTTGCTTTCCTTTCCATATCGGAATCGTTTTCTATGTTTCCGAGCTAAAATGTGTTTTCCTACCGCTATTATAGCATACACAAAACCAATGGTAACAAGGCGTGAGCAAAACATAGCAGGCAACTCAGAACCTGTTGCACAACACGTATACATCTTCTCAACCGAGCTAGAATCAGCATCCTCTTTTCAACCGATTGCACATCCCCTCAACGCTTGCCTAGGAAATCAAAATTGACAAGATGCCATACTTATGACATATTATTTTCGGAAACGTTTCCTATTTTACTTGCTGAATTTCATATAGAATCCAAATCGAACGAGGAGATGGCAGATATGAAAGCGTTACGTTGGCATGGTTTGAAAGACCTCCGTTTGGAAACCATTTCGGAACCGATTGCGTCCAAAGGTAAAGTGAAAATCAGAGTCGAGTGGTGCGGTATTTGCGGAAGCGACTTGCATGAATACGTGGCTGGCCCGATCTTCATCCCACAGGGAGCTGAACATCCACTTACAGGCGAAAAAGCCCCGATCGTAATGGGGCATGAATTTTCCGGACAAGTGGTGGAAACCGGGGAAGGCGTGAACAGAATCAAGGTTGGCGATCGCGTCGTTGTCGAGCCGGTTTTCGCTTGCGGAACATGCGCTGCCTGCAGACAAGGCAAATACAATCTTTGTGAAAAAATGGGCTTCCTCGGTCTGGCCGGCGGTGGTGGCGGCTTCTCAGAATACGTGGCTTGCGATGAGCACATGGTCCACAAAATCCCAGACAGTCTCTCTTATGAGCAAGGCGCTCTTGTGGAGCCATCAGCTGTAGCCCTTTACGCTGTCCGCTCAAGTCAGTTGAAAGCTGGTGACAAAGCAGTCGTATTCGGTGCCGGTCCTATCGGCTTGCTTGTCATCGAAGCACTGAAAGCAGCAGGTGCGGCTGAGATTTATGCAGTGGAGCTGTCCCCCGAACGTAAAAACAAGGCAGCTGAGCTGGGCGCCATCGTCATCGATCCAAAAGAATACGACGTAGTCCAGCAAATTCACAACCGGACAAATGGCGGCGCAGATATCGCCTTTGAAGTCACAGGCGTGCCTCCTGTCCTCACGCAAGCTATCGAATCTACCAAAATCGCTGGACAAATCATGATCGTCAGCATCTTCGAAAGAGAAGCGTCAATCAAACCGAACCACATCGTCATGAAAGAGCGCAACATGACAGGCATCATCGGCTACCGCGATGTATTCCCTGCTGTCATCAGCCTGATGGAAAAGGGCTTCTTCCCTGCGGACAAGCTGGTCACCCAGCGCATCAAGCTTGACGACATCGTGGAGCATGGTTTTGAAGCACTGCTGAAAGAGAAAAACCAGGTGAAAATTCTCGTTAGCCCGAAAGCATAAGCGAAAACAATTTCAACAAAATCATTCCGCTACAAAAAAACGGAGAGAAAGCAGGGTTATTCCTGTTTTCCACTCCGTTTTTTCTTGTTACCCTCTTCGATTTTTAACCTTGCTGTCTGGTAGGAGCCAGTGCGATCTCGCGAATGTTGACGCTTTGCGGTTGACTAAAAGCAAAATAAATCGTTTCTGCCACCGTTTTTGGGTCTAAACCGCCATTAATCGAATGCTTCCAATCCGTATAATTGTCTTTGATCGTCTCGTCCGTGGTGTGGCTCAGCAGCTCCGTTTCGACGACTCCAGGAGCAATCGTCATGAACATTGTGCTGGGCTACTGTTCCTTTTCTTGCGTATGCTTCAAAATCGCTTCGATGACGACATCCCACTCCCCATGTGGAAGCTCATGCCCGGTCCCTTCCAACGTGAGCAAATCTGCTCCCGGAATGGTGTCCGCAAGATGTAAGGCATGCGCGAAAGGGATGAGCAAGTCTTCTGTACCGTGAATCACGAGTGCTGGTACAGCAATTTCACCTGTCCTCATCAAGTACGTTTCACCGGACGTCACAAAGGCGTGGTTGTTCTTACTCGCATAATGGTTGCTTCTGGCGATATCGATTTGGGCCAATTCACGAACGCGCACCTCGTCAAAAGGATGCTTGGAACCGATCAAAACTTTCGAACTCGCCACGGCAACCTCTAAAACCTCCTGTTCATTCTCCCAATTGATTTCGCCCATATTGCTGAAATACTCCATCAGCTTCGAATCAATTGGCGGGAGGTCAGGAGCAAAATTCGACGTTGCGTGCAAGCTGATCGTGTGAACTCTTTCTGGATGTCGCAATGCCATGATTTGCGTCAACATTCCACCCATCGACATACCAACGATGTGCGCCTGCTGTACGCCGAATGCATCTAGAACGTGAACAGCGTCATCTGCCATATCTTCAAATGTATAGCCTGGTTGCCCAACCTCATAGGTCGTGGAGCGTCCGACATCCCGATTATCAAAGCGAATAACAAAGCGTCCAGCGTCGGCTATTCGCTGACAAAATTCTTCCTCCCACCAAACCATGGACATCTGGGCTCCCATAATCAGCAAAATCGCCGGATCTGTGGGCTTCCCAAAGCTTTCCGCACATATTTCCACACCGTTCACTTTTAAGATCTGTTCTGCCATTGTAAGGTTTCCTCCTCAACGAACGAAAATAAAAAAACACAGGCTAGTCTGCCTGTGCTTACGTCATCGAAAAAGGAAGAAGAAACGAAAACCATGTACATCAGATACCAGTATCTGATTGTACAGGATTGGTTCCATTCTCTTCGCAGATCATGCAAATAGAGGAGGTCATCACGCTTGCCTTCCTCACTCTATATGCCCATGATTCAATTGGGTTACCGTAACGGCAATCCATTTTTCGATTCGTATGCACACAACATAGCCTTTTCACGCTATTTCTTCGATTGTGTTGTGCGAATAAAGTATCGAAAAATTAATTTGCCACACGTAACCCTCCGTCCCTGATAAGTTGTGACCATCCTATCACACGCTTTTTCATCTGTCAACGATTGGCAGTTTCAACGGTTGTTCGTATCCCTGGCTCCGCATAGATCTTCCCAACATCTCGAGTAAGCCGCAACTCAACCACTTGATCACATGCCAGCTTGGAAAGAATCTGGTCATGCGTGATAATGACGACCGTTTTGCCTGCTTCAGCCAGCTTTTTCACCCATGCGGCCACCTTCAGCACTCCATCGCCGTCAAGTCCACTTGTCGGTTCATCCAGCACAATCAGTTCTGCCCGCGAGCAATAAGCTGCTGCCATCGTGACCCGCTGCTTCTCTCCACCGGATAATGACGCCGGATGCCGATCGCGAAGTTCTTCATTCAAGATTTTTCCCAACACGATTTCGTTTCCGACACTGTCTGCGTAGAGTTGGTAGTCCGCATCCTGCATCACCAAATAGCTCGCAGCTCGTCTTTTGCTGGGAGACAGTGAACGACCTCGGCTGACAAGCGTGCCTTTTCGCTCACGAAGCAGACTACATAAAATTTTGCATAGGGTCGTCTTGCCCGTAGCGTTCTCTCCAGTCAACGCAAAAGCAAATATCCAGTAGAGTATAAGGACCTACGATCGTCCTTTATTACGGTAGATGGGATGACGAATTTCTCGGAGCTAGTTTTCTTGCTCCGACAGATACGGAATTTTCGGAGAACGGGAATTGCCGCAAAGCTGTACTACGAGGGAAAAGTCGCAGAAGCAGTATCGCTGATCGTGGAAAAGGCAAAAGCACAAAAAAAACGCATCCAACCAAAAGCATATCCCGACAGGATTTGGACGGCCTGACAGCTGTGACCGCCTACATAGACGATCACTTCGCATCCGAAATACACTTGGAGCACCTCGCCCGGATCTCCTGCATGGGACTTACCAAACTGAAATACACTTTTAAGCAAGCGAACCAATGCACCATTACCGAATATATCCAAAACAAGCGAATGAATCACGCCGAGCAACTGCTTACGAGCACCGATTTACACATTAATCAGATTGCGTATATCGTGGGCTACCATAACTCCAGTCGCTTCTCCCAGCTGTTTCGCAAAAGTACCGGGTTGTTGCCTACCGATTACCGGAGATTCACGGTTACAACCAAATAGAATTATAAAAAAAGCTGTAGCCGATGATCTGGCTACAGCTTCTATTTTGTGTTTATCATTTCTCTCCTTTGGCAGTGAAAAGCAGTTTTCGCACACGCTCATCCCGCAGCCACAATCCGCCCCACATCAAAATCGCGAGGTAGACAGCAAACAGCGTATGGGAAAAGAGTGGCGCGTCTACACGGATCTGGGTAGCGACGACCCCACCGAAAAATCCAGTTAACAGAAGTGCACCCAAAACTGCTGTCCGTGGTATCGCATACAGCACCGTTGATACGAGGGCGAGAATTCCAATCAAGCCAATGTGATGCTCCGCGTAGCCGAGTACGAGAGTTCCCTCTACGACAGGAGCAGGCTGGATGAGTTTGAATACACCGTCAAAAAGCATAAAAAGAATGACAAGCCCGCTCATAATCCGTGCAATCCACAGACGTGTTTTGGAAATTTGACTCCGCATGGGGGTCCCACCTTTCATTTTTTTCCTAAGCAGATCGTAGCACAATCAAAGCGGAGACATTTCTTCTCTATTGCTCTTTTAAGGAACTATCTTTTTCAAAAAACGAAAAAAACCTTCTCAAATGAGAAGGTTCTGAATTCGTATCAAAGATTAAACGGGAAGTGTCACTCTGTAACCTGGTTGGTTCTTTGGATGGTTTTGATTCACGAACACACCACGGTCATTTTTCAACACGATTACTTCAAAGAATGGACGGAAACGATCTTCCGAAATACCAAATGCAGTCAAGAACTTGCCAAACAGCTCTTGCTCTTCACGCTCAGGTTGGCCATCTGCCAGGGAAGAATCGATCAGGTTAACCAGGATGCACATTTTTTGAGCATCTGTGAGCAATGGAGTTACTTCGTTCAGGAATTTCTCGATAGAGTTATTGCGTGTATATTTCATAGCATTATCGAGCAACTGTCTGTTATTAGCACCTACACCAATCACGCCGTTGCTTTCTTCACCGCCCAATACAGCGAGCAATTGACCGATTTCTTCGTGGTCCATTTCTCCATCCGATTTCATCATGTAGAGCAAGGAACACGCGAATCCAAAATGAGGGGTCATTTCTTCCCCTTTATCTGTCTTAAACATATCAAACAAGCCCACGCAAAATACCTCCTATGTATGCCAAGATAGTATAATTTTACTATTCGCTGGATAATGTTAGCAACACTTGTCAAGGTAAGCAATTTTCCGGTAAACAATGAAAGGAAGTGCCAGCCTGCGCCGACACTTCCTTTTTTCTCTCTTATTTCAATTGTTGCACGTCATAGCCTTTTGCCCTCAAGTGATCGATAACCATGCCTTTCATCGAGAAGTGGGCAGCACCAACCACGACAAAAGAAGTCGTTTCTCCTTGTTTCTCCAACACTTCTGCGAGTTTAATAGCCATGTTTTTGTCTCGTTCACCGAGCAGACGCTGATTGACTTCGCCTTCACCGAAATCGCCATGCGTCGTCATGATCTGGATAAATCCATTCAGGTCGCCTTCTACCCATTCTGTCTGCATGTCTTTTAAGAGCTTTGTGCTTTCTTCCAGGCCTTTTTCGGCCATAACACTATCTAACATGATGTTCAATTCTTTCTCCTGCTGCTCTGCAGGAACACCTGACAGCAAGTCCGCTTGCAGCTTAATGCCCTCCAGCT
Organism: Brevibacillus sp. FIR094; assembly: GCF_050477165.1. Classification (NCBI taxonomy): domain Bacteria; kingdom Bacillati; phylum Bacillota; class Bacilli; order Caryophanales; family Paenibacillaceae; genus Brevibacillus; species Brevibacillus sp. FIR094. Next base: position 20,994 of record NZ_JBEAES010000036.1, read on the forward strand.
CGTTGATCGGCTTCTCATCCAGCATCGCCTTCGTCAGGAAGTACCTGTCGATGCCGGATAGCATTGCGAACTGAACATCCGTTTCGCCGTCCACGTAGCCAAGCGTTGGTACAGACAGGGAAACAGCAAACGGCTTGTAGGCGTCAAAAGAATTGGCTGGCAGTTGCAGCTTTGCAAGCAATTTTTGCACCTTTTGATACGTCTCAGCGGATACATGATCCTTCAGTGTCGTGCCATCGGTGTATACCATTGTTTGTGTCATATAATCAGTGTCACCGTTGATAATATCGGCTTCCACCCACAGTTCATCCGACTCTTCATACGCTTCTCGGATGTCTTTTTGCATTGGGTACATCTCTGCGATCCCCATGTGAATCGAGCCCAGTAAGTACATGGTGTTTTTGCCGTTGGTCACTTTCCACATGAGACCTTCGGCACCGCCGCCCACCGTATCGTATGCGAACTCGACCAGTCGGCTCGCCATCACCGTTGCTTGTTCAACTGTGCTTGGCTGGTTCAGCTCGAGACCTGTGCTTGTCCCTTTTACCAAGCCTTTTTTCTTCATGTAGTCAATCGGGTTATCCCCGGTCATTTCGAATGCTGCTGGCAGTTCGTAGTTCGCCAGGAGTTTGTATAAAGAAGTAATGACTGCTTCTCTGGTAATGACCTTATCAGTCGGAAAGGATAAGGAAGCGTTCTTTTTCTTCAGTCCCAGAAGATCCAGCTTTTTCGCTGTTCCTTCCATCAAGGTAATAAATTTGTCAGCAGGAATTGATTGCTGAAAAGAACTTTCTTCATACCACGCCAGTGGAAAAATTCCGTATTTCTCCCCTTCGTTCAACGTTGTTACCGACCAAGGGCTGATTATGGGAGCTACGGGAGTCTGCCCGTGGACAGGAAGCACATACCCTAGCAAAAGCGCCAAACTGAGTGCACCTGTACCCGTCCAACGAGTCAGCTTGCTCCAGCGTTTGTTTAGTTTCATGAAACTTTCTCCTCTCGATTCTAAGCTGAATGATTTGTGCCATTCTATCTTAATGGTAGATTATACCACAACTTTCTGGAAGAGATAACCGAATGATAGAAAAGAATAGAAAATGCGACCATTTTCACTATACATAAAAAGCATCGACATTGATCGTCGACGCTTTCGTTTGACGATTGTCCCCATCCAGTTGGGCATGGTGGAAGAATCTACGAAGATCGCTGTTCGGTAACGCTCATCATACACAAATCCTGACATCATGTGTGTCATCATTAAAAAACTCACCCTCTTATTTTACAGGAGGGTGAGTCCTTTTTCGAAATCGTTACTTCATAGATGCTTCTTCAATTTCTTTATACGCCCAATGACCTGGTACGACATCCGGCCATCTTTGCGGGCCAGCCTGGTTCTGTGGTACGCGATTCAGCACGCGATTGAGAATCGTTACGGCCTCGGCACGAGTCAGCGCTTTCTCTGGCTGGAAGGTGCCATCGGGATAACCTGCCATGTAGCCTTTTGCAACAACCGCTGCAATGATTGGAGATGACCAGTGATCTCCCCTCACATCAAAAAAGGCAGTGCCCCCTCCCGCACCTTGCAAGGCCTTGTACTTGTAAATGACCGCGGCTATTTCCGCTCGGGTAATGTTGGCCGCTGGACGGAATGTGCCATCTGGGTAGCCGCTCATCATACCCGCTGCACTTGCTTGATGAATCGGATTTACTGCCCAGTAGTTGTCGGCTACATCGAAGAACCTTCCCTTATTCGCAGAAGACTGGCTCACCATTTCAGCGTTCAGTAAAATAGCAGCCATCTCCGCACGCGTCACCGTACGATCCGGTTGAAACGTTCCGTCAGGATAGCCATTGATATAGCCACGTTCTCTCTTACTTTTCTTATTGGTTGCAGGGCGTTCCTCTTTCTTATCTGTAGAACTGCCTCCAGTGAAAAAGCTGTTTGTCGGCGTGGTATAGGAATCTTTTTTACGGTCTCTGTCCCGGTCCCGATCTCTGTATCGGTCATCCTCATCCTCTAGATTTCTCCATGCTTTTTTCAAATCGTCCAGAGCGTCGTCTACCTCCGACTGCCTGGCATGTGGATCGTCGATGACGTCCCATGCATGTTCGAGTGCATCTTCCAAATCACGCCAGCTTGATCTGGTGTAGTCGTCCTCATCTAAATCCTTGTCCTCGATCTCTTCCACTTTAGCTCTCAATTCTCTTTTATAGACCGCTTCATCCTGCCTCGTCAAATCTTGTCTCGCTTTGATCAGTTTCTCTAGGGTCACATCTACGACAGTCTGGCTCGCATGCGGATCATCCAGCACAAAGTAAGCATTGCCTAATCGATTCTGCAGTTCTTTCCAACTGGTCCTCGTGTAATCTTTTTCTTGCAGCTTTTCCACTGCAATTTCCTCTACTTTCGTTTGCAGTTTACTCTTGTCGACTGTAACATCCTGCTTCTTCAGGCCTTCTCTTGCTATGACTAACACAGACAAGGCATCATCGATTTCTGCTTGGGTGACATTTGGCTTTGTCAGTACGCCTTTTGCAGCATCCAACGCATACACAAGCTTGCTCCAGCTGTCAGGCGTATATTTTTCCTGGATTAAATTCTCGGCGTTAATTTCATTGACTTTTCCTTGTAAGTGACGTAGATCTACAGTGGTTTCTACCGCGGCAGGTGTTTCCTCTGCACTTGCTGCTTGGCTTACAGGCACGAATATGGATGCTTGGAAGATCAAGCAAAAGAGGCTAAAGAAAACAAGACACATTACTGCTCTTGGAAAACGTCCCAATTCCCATCCTCCGTTCTTTACGATGATCTTTTTGACCATCTTTTTCCAACCGTTGACATTATATGATGGAGACCGATAAGAGGATTCATATTTTTAGAGGCCAACAATTAAACAAAAAACCAAGTAGCCAATAGAGCAGCTGCTTGGTTTTTCATTTCTGGTGCTACGCAGAAATAGGTTTTTCTGGGCGTTGCTTTGTCTGGCCGGAGATTGAAAAATTCGTCCACATACGCAATAGTCGTTCCACTGGGCCATAACGGAATCGTTTTAGATACAGCGGGCTTAAGAAAAGCTGTCCCACATAAATCACGATCGCTAATCCGCAACCAGCCAATACCCCGATCTTTCCGAACCATCCGAGTCCATAGCCATAGAAGATCGTCGTACAAATGACGGTTTGCAAAAGGTAATTCGTTAAGGAGAGTTTACCCACAGCTTGAAACCTTGGCAGCCAAGTTGATTCCGTGCTTCTGGAAAAGAACCAAACAAAGGCGAAAATGTAACCGATAGCAAGAATGGTTCCCCCCGATATCTCACCGACGCCACTCCACCAATTTCCCGGCAGATACTCATGTAATGCTTTTAACAAAAGTCCCGCTGGCAAGAAGATTAGCATGTTTCGGAAATACGAGGTTCGTTCTTCCTCTGGTTTCTCGAACCACCTACGTCTCGCAGCATACATCCCAAAAAGGAACATGGGTGCGCTCATAAGCGGCGCGAGCAACAGTAAAGCAATCATCATGTATTCTGGCAATCCAAGCGGGTCTTCACTGCTTCTGTGATGCACGATCTCCTCGTATGTGCCCGTACCATAGACAGTCATGGTTTTGACAACATAAGCTTCCATACGGGCAGGATCGGTAATACCCGCAGGATCATTCGGATCATCTGGAGCAAGCCCCATTAAGCTGATGAGGCAGAGTAAGACAATCCCCCAAACGAGCAGTGTTTTCGGTTTACGGTTCATGAACAGCAACAGAAAGAAGCCCATCATGCCATAAAACCCCAAAATATCCCCTTCCCACAGGAAGTACGAATGAAGGAGACCAAGTCCAATTAGCATCAAAAACCTGCGGGTAAGGTAGCGTTTTTGCTTCAAACCTTTGGCAGCCAAGCTTTGTTGCATCTTGATCATGCCAAAACCAAACATGAAGGTAAAAATCGGCATAAAGCTGCCTTCTACAAATATTTTCACAAGCTTATAAGCTGTCATTTCATAATCGGGGAGGGCGTATAAATCCATTTCTTGGCTTCCCCAAATCCCATACTGGAAAATCAGCATATTCGCCATCAAAATCCCTACTAAACTAAATCCACGCAAGCCATCGATGATGCGAATGCGGTTCTGCTTTAGCTCCATGACTATCACCTCAAGCCTGATTGTAATGAACTAAGCTTAATGGCTTCTAAAGGGCACCTTACCGTTTCCTTAATTTTACATCCCTTTTCTATTGTTTATCCGAACCGCTACCAAACAGCCTATCAAAAGGCACCCTTTGTCTATCAGATAGATGACTTAATTTTGAATAGTATCGTGACCTCGTCCAATCACTCTCCCGTTGTCCAACATAGTTTGAGGTATCAAAGTAAAAAGGGGGTGATATTATTGGTACGTATTCTCGATAAAGCAGCCGTTCAGCCACGCCGTCGATTCAACTTGGCAAATTCCTTTACCATCAGACGCTCGCCAGGAAGGTCTCGCCTCGCCACCATCCGCATCAGAATCCCATCCAGAAATTCCCAACCGAATCGTGTTGAATTAGTGGCAACGGTTGGTGTTCGGGGGATTACCGGTATTGCGCAAATCCTCTTCCGCGTATTTCGTGATGGTAGAGAGATTTTCAACACTCTCCAAGGTATTGAATCTACTGGTTCTGAACAAAACTATGCTGTCACCTTTCAGGCAATCGATAGAAATGTAAGAGCAGGTACCCATAATTACACAGTAACCGCAGAAAACCGAACGGCAAATACCAGAGCTGATGTTGTAGGACCCGTTACTTTTAGTGGACTCGCAGTAAAAACGAGAACCTGAATGTGTTAAAAAGCACCTGAATAAGGTGCTTTTTTTTCGCATGTGCTGATTCCTTTTCTGAAAACTAGAAACAATTCTGTCGATCAAACGTACAACTCTTAGAAGATACATAATTTAACAATGTAATCGAGGTGTTAACAAGCATGGAAGCATCAATCTCAATTGTCACCTACCGCCCTGAGCTGGCCGCAGCGGTCGCAGATATGTGGAATGCCAGCCGAGATAGCTGGGGAGGCGGAAATTCGATTACGACAGCGGAACAAATCAGACAAGAAGAAGCAGCTTCTGACGCTATCACTGTCTATCTCGCAATGGAAGGTGAAACGGTCGTTGGTTATTGTAGCCTGGCCGAATATCGGGAAGATACCGGTGCCCTCTACATCCCGTTGCTCAATGTACGTCCTGACTATCATGGAAAAAAAGTCGGCCGGATGCTGCTTTCATGCGCACTGGAGAAAACGATTGAGCTGGGCTGGCCGCGACTTGATCTGTATACGTGGGCAGGAAACACGAAGGCTGTTCCTTTGTATAAGAAGTTCGGCTTTTTCTGGGAAGACCGGGACGACGCCACCCATCTGATGAACATGGTTCCTTCTGTGCTCCGTACCGAAGCGATCGCCCACTATTTTGAGGAGCTTGACTGGTATCAGGACTCCACGAGGGAGATCGCTGTAGAACCAGATGGACGCAAGGAAAACGGCTTTGATTACTTCACATACTCCTGGGCAAAAGGAGAAAAGAGCTTGCGCGTGGAGTTTGAGCGGCGGGGTCGAGGCATGCGCCTCATCGAGACGGAGGATTACCTCGTGTCTGCCGAAGCGGAAAAGCTGGAGCTGGTCTTTGGACGGGAGTATCAAATTCACTACCGGATCGTCAACAAATCAGGCAAGCCGTTACAGATTGCGTTAAACGGACAACCGAGCGACACGATCCGCTTTGATTATCAGCACGAGCTAGCTGTAACAGGTGAAACGACGCTGTCAGCTACCTTTTTTGTCGATCCAATCACAGAAGCGCAAAGCATCTGGCGCACGCATCCACGTGTTTGTACCAACCTGCTGATCAACGGCAAGGCAGCTCTGTTTGAGGTAGGAATCCTTCCCAAGTTTCCTGCTACCCTTTCCTTGCATGTACCTGGCCTCTCCTATCCGGGACAGACAAAGCTGTTTTATTTGGACGTGGAAAACAACTTTGCAGAAGAAGCGGAATTTTCATTCGAGCTGCCCGTTTGTTCATTTTTTGACTTACAAGAGCAACGCCACACTTTGAAACTGGCTGGCAAAGAGCGAATTTCGCTTCCGCTAAACGCTGACCTGTATGAACACGGCTTTTACGAAGCCAACGTGCAGGTGGAGGCAAAGCTCACAGATGGCAGATCGGTTTCTTTTGCCAAAAAAATCGGAGCTGCCTTTACGGGACTTGGTGCAATGGTGTCGGGAGAAACAGAACAGGCTTGGCAAGTTCACCATGGCCGCCATACGCTCTACTTGAACAAGGAAGATAATGAGATGACCGTTGTCGGCGGGACAGGTGGGGAGCCAACTAACTTCCTCTACCCCAAGCTCGGCAAACCGTTTTCCAGCGAGTTCTCGAAGAAGCGTGCCGAGAAAGTTGAGTTTATCGTGGAAAAGGGAGCAATCGGCATCCGTGCAACGTATCGCTCTGGGGCATACCCGCAAATTGTACTGGTTAGCAAAACGCTCCTGTTCGGAGATGGTACCGTTGAACACGGATTGGAGATAGAAAACCACTCTGCCGACAAACTGACTACTGAGCTTTGGCTTAACCAAGGATTTAGTCACAGTTTTCATCGCCCCATTGTGCCGTATCAAGGCCGTTATGTTGAAACACCATCCTCCTACGGCAGCGATATGGATTATTGGGATGCAGAGTTAGTCAGTGAAAACTGGCTGTTTACACAGGATGAAACGGCCCCCTGGGGAATGTGCTGGCCTCCTGAATACCGTTTTGATATTCAAGGCTGGTATGTCACATTGGAAACCAATCTCGGCATGCTTGCTCCACATGAAAAAAAATCGTTCGGTCCCTTCCACTTCTCACATGGGGGTTATGCTGACTGGAAAGAGTTCCGTGCCTTTGCCCGTAAAGAACCTATGCCAGCTGACCTGATCTTGACCTCTCACCTGGAGTTGAGCGCTAATGGGCAAAATCCGTTTGTCACAAGCAAGGAACTGGATATACAGGTGATTGAATACAAGCAGCAGTACTTGGACGGAGAACTGATGGCATCTCTTTTGAGTGAGTCAGCTTCCGAACAAACGCAGAGCTTTACAGAAGATGAGGAAGAGACGGAATCTGGCTTCTCCTTCAAGACGCCGGAAAAACCATATGACCTCGTGCAAGTAGAGGGTCGTTTTGCCACGCATGTGTCACATTTACAGAGTGCGATTTTCCCAATTGGTCAAGGCAAGGTCATACAGGAGCAAACAGTGGAAGAGGGACAGCAGGTCTATATCGCCGACAATGGACGATTGCGGATCAAAGCCGCTCCAGATTTTGCTCCGACGCTCTACTCGCTCACAAGCAATGGGCAGGAATGGCTGGACAGCGCCTTCCCTGAGCGGAAGCCGAAATCTTGGTGGAATCCGTGGACAGGTGGAATCGGCAACTACATTGAGGGGTTAAGCGCGTTTTCACTGGTTAAGGAAGAGCGTACGGCGTCCTTTGTCGAGCTAATCGACAACAAGCAAAATGCGTGGCAGGGAATCAAGGTGAGCTACCATGTGAAAAAGCAGGAGAAATATCGCGGGTTGACTTGCCATCAGTATTACTTGCTGCTGCCAGGAGTACCTGTCCTCTGTCATACCGTAGAGATCGAACAGAATACCGGAACGTACTTTGCTGGCAAAGATTTAGCCACTGACATCTTTTTGCAGCCAGGAACCGAGGACGAGGCGGTATGGCTGAAAACCATCGGTACGAATGGCGAGGAGCTCAGCTACAAGCTGGCACAAGGTGAATTGGATGTCCTTGAAGTGTCCAATTATGTCCTTGGGCGAGCTTCCAGCAAGGATCAGTTGCATATCGTTACTGACCTCGATACGGCGGACCTCCAAGTATACGCAAACAAGGAAGTGGCTGTAGCTTCTGTCATACGCGAACTGAATCTGCCAAACAACAGCACTACCTTTACTCCGCCTGTCTTTTTCCTGTTTGCCGATAGCACGCTTCCATCCAATGCCTTATCTGACTTACGGGCGATACGCTTTGCCAAATAAGGGAGGGCTTCACAATGAAGATCATTGATGCGCATATGCATTTATCCCATATCGAGGAATTCAAGCGGACAGCGGCAGAAAAGTCGTTTGTCGATTACTCCGTCGCTGGTCTCTTGCAAGAATATGCCGAGAATGGCGTGATCCTTGGGATAGGCATGGGCTTGACAGAGACTCAGCCAGACGGCTTTCCCGATGTGGAAGCTGTCACTCCCATGGGACTAGACCTGACAGACGAGTTGCCGCCACAGTTCGTCTATTGCCTGGGAATCAACCCGTTCAAGCTGGATGAGGCGGCAGTGGCACGCTTGGAAGCTGACCTGCAAAAGCCCAACGTGGTCGGGCTGAAAATCTATCTGGGCTACTATCCCTTCTACGCCTACGATAGCGTCTACGATCCCGTCTATGCACTCGCAGCCAAATACCAGGTACCTGTCGTCTTTCACACCGGCGATACGTACTCGGAGCGCGGACTCTTAAAATACTCCCACCCTCTCACACTGGACGAGGTGGCGGTGAAGCATCGAGACGTTACTTTCATGATGGCCCATTTTGGCGATCCGTGGGTACTCGATGGGGCAGAAGTCGTTTATAAAAACCGCAACATGTTTGCAGATCTCTCCGGCTTAATGGTCGGTGACGCAGCCAATTGCAAGCGACTCGCGGACTCCCCTCTCTTCTTCTCCCATCTGCGACACGCGATTACCTATTGTGATCATTACGACAAGTTTTTGTTCGGGACTGACTGGCCGTTGGCACCAGTGAAGCCGTATATCCAGTTTGTACAGGAGCTAATCCCAGCCGAGTATCACGAGGATGTGTTTTACAAGACAGCATTGAAGGTGTTTCCCAAGATCAAGCCGTTGGTTGAGTAGACGATACAAATCCCATGTCTCTTCCTCTCGAAGAAACATGGGATTTTTCTTGTCTGTGTCCCCTTTCCCCATTAATCTCCTCTCATTTGTTCAATAAAACTTCTTCTATTTACGACAAAAAACGACAGTTTTCGTATTATGATAGAATATGCGAGTTTGCTTATACAACATCAGTAACGGACAACCATGAAGCTTTCGCTAGTAAAGATAGAGCAAAGTTAGGTTTCTACTACAATGGGGGAGGACATGTTTCCTTGAAGAAAAAAATTGCCTGGGTTACAGACAGTACCGCACTCATACCTGATCACATCCTGGAAGAGCATGACATCTACGTCGCTCCACTGGAGATCATCTTTGAGGATGGCACTTATGAAGACGGTATTGATTTAGCGCCTGAACAGCTTTATCAAAAAATTGTGCAGGCCAATTATGCTCCCAAAACGTCACAGCCTTCCTTAGGAAAATTTGTGACGCTCTACGAACGATTAAAGGAAGAGTATGAATGCGCGATTGCTGTCCACCTCTCCTCTGATCTGAGTGGAACCTACAATACAAGTGTAACGGCAGCCAAGATGGTAGACTTCCCTGTAGAGCCGGTAGATTCCAAGCTGATGTCGTATCCGATTACCTCGATAATCTTAAACGGAATCGAGCAAGCCAAAGAAGGAAAAGGCTATCAGGAGATTGCTGCTTCCTTGCGTGAGGAATACAAAAAGTTTGAGAACTATATCCTGGTTGGCAGTCTCGACCAGTTTTACAAAGGCGGCCGAATGACCGGTTTGCAATATTTCATCGGCAATCTGCTTCAAATCAAGCCAATTTTCCAAATTAAAGATGGGCTGTTTGAAGTATATGAAAAGGTTCGTACCGAAGGGAAAGCGGTCAGACGCATGCTGGAACAGCTGGAGAAAGCCAAGCAGAATTACTCCGTGAAGCACGTGCAGATTTTGCATGGCAACGTCTTGGACAAAGCGCTGGAACTGAAAGAGAAAATTCAGAGCAAGTACTCCGATGTCGAGGTGTTGATTGGACCGATCAGTTCCACGATTGGGGCACATGCTGGGATGGGGACGCTGGCGTTGGCTTGGCGGAATGAATAAGTAATTGGTCTTCTAGATAATGGGGTAGTCTCACATGCCGATTTTTTCGGCATGTGAGACTACCCCTTGGACTATTTTGGCACAATTTCATCATGTTTCAACCTTGATCACCACATTCCCCTTCTTCCGCCCTGTCTCCACATACCTATGTGCCTCCTGTACTTGTTCCAGCGAATAACGTCTATCAATAACTGCTTTTATCTGCCCTGCTTCCATCAACTCTTTAAGAAAATCCATATCCTCCGTCCGCACCTTTGCAATCCCTTGCCCATCCACAGTCAGGAAACCCCCGTTCGGCGCCAGTACTTTTACGCACTCCGATTTCCTTGCTTTCCCAACCGCATCAAATACAAGGTCATACTGCTCTTCTTTTTTCGTAAAATCTTCTTTGGTGTAATCGATCACCTTATCGGCTCCCAACGATTTCACCAAATCTAAATTGGCAGAACTACATACCGCTGTCACCTCAGCCCCAAAATGCTTAGCAAGCTGTACCGCGGAGGTCCCTACCGATCCAGAAGCCCCGTAGATCAGCACTTTCTGCCCCTTTTGGAGCTTTCCTTTTCGAAAAAAATGCAAGGCGGTCGTTCCCCCGAAAGGAATCGAAGCGGCTTCTTCATGTGTTGCGTTTGTTGGTTTTAACCCCACGATTGCGTTTTCCTTCAGACAGATGTACTCCGCATGCGCACCGCATCGCATCCCGCTTAATGCATAGACTTGGTCACCTTTTTCAAATCGCTTTACATGTTTTCCGATCGCTTCGACTTCCCCAGATAGCTCGACACCAAGAATAGGATTTCGCGGTTTTGTGAGACCGAGCACGAGGCGCAGGGGAATCCAGAGAAAGAACGGACTTTGGAAGGCTCGTATTCTGCAGTCTCCAGATGTAACCGTAGTTGCATGAACTTTTATCAGGATTTCATTATCTTTAGGAATTGGCTTCTCTACTTCTCTTAGCTCCAAAACATCTGGCGATCCGTATTTCGTGCATACCACAGCTCTCATTGTCATCCTCCTATGCTGCACTTTGCCATTGAGTATAGCGGGGGCATGCGTTCAAGCAGGAATGTGATCGCATCGTCGAGTGGCCCCGTTTTCAATACGTGGAAATCATCGAAGACAAGAACAAAAGGGTTGGGTATTGCGATTATTTCATGAAGCAAAATCGTTGATCATTCATTCGATTGGGAGAGGTTGAGGAGAATGGAGCAAAGGAAATATGCCCGATCCAATATTCGGGTCAATGTTTTTCAGAGCTGTGAAGAGGTAAGTAAGAAAACGCGAAGGGTCGATCACCCTTGGTGAGCCATTCACTGACAAGTGTCGTTTTCTCGGAGCCTGCTGGTGCTGAAATGACCGTCAGTTTACGATTTAGGCCCTCGTTTATCTGATCAATCCGATGACGGGTAACGGTCTTCAACTGTGGCGGGGGCATATACAGTTTGGTGATTACAATTGGAATCGTCATACAAAAAGATAAGGATCGCCGTCTCTAAGCGTCAACTCCGCCGACTTTTTGATTGACTCTCTGCTTTTTTCAAGTTGCTCGCTACTCGGTATTGGACGATTTTCCTAATCAGATCATAAGGTATGTGCTGATCGATCGGAAATTGCAAGGTTCCTTTTGACTTGTGATATTCCTTCACTTCCTCTTTGAACTCCTCTATTCCGCCTGGCGATGGGTAAAACCCGATATGATTTTTGAAAGCAGCGAAATGCACCAGATTTCCATGAAGCGCAAAGGTAGGCATCTGGTAGCTGATCTTTTCCTTCGCATCCGGCGCCTCCTCCTTTATTATCTCCCAAACGTGCATGACACAAAAAACACGCCGAACTGGCGTGTTTTCGTTTTAGTGGCAAGGATCTATTTCGCAATACATTTTCCAATAGCCTCCACGAGCTCCCTCGTAGTCTTGGGCAGATTGGATTTCAGAATGGAATTGATCATGGGGCCTTTCACACCATGGGCGGTGATATCCAGACACCCCGTCATTTTCGTCCGCGCCTCACCTAGTGCCTTCGCTTTGAAGTAACCCTCTCCGGTAAAATTCCCGCTGATTCCTGTCAGGTTGAACCTCACCTCAGTTGGCGGAGTCCATTCCGTGATATCCACTTGCAGGCTGATCGTTTTCTTCATGATGCCGATATCGCCTGTAAACGTCCAAGCGACACGACGTTCATTGATTACCTCGTGGCTGATGTAGCCAGGTACCAGTGGAACCCAATTCTCCACTATACTCACAAACTGCCATACCGCCCCGATGGGCAGGTTCAGCTCCACATCATGTATTCCTTGAGGCATGATTTGCTCATTCCTTCCCCCAGTGTTCTTTGGTATCTTGTTATGTTTATTGCCGGAACACGGGAGATATTTCAGGAATATGGCGAGTTAATCCCACCAAAAAAGCCATACATCCTGTTTCATCAAATAATCGGCGTAATGCCCTATGGAAGGAAACTCATCCAAGACGTACTGACAAAAGATGAAATGCTCTTGAGCTAGCTTTAGGGCCTCCTCGTAGGTCTGAGGTCTTGAACCAGCTTGAAAAATCCAAGCGTCCTCTGTCACAGCGAGAATCTTGATCCCATACGCTTCCTGCCAGTGCTTTACGATAACCGACTGGTAAACGGGCAATGGGCATTCATTAAAGCCGCCCATTGGAATCCACAACGGCGCTTCATAACCAGATGCTAGCGGCAATTCCAGGACAATCAAGGCCTCATCCTCTAATCGATCCTGTACCCATTCTTTACTGATTTGAAAGGACTCCGTCTCTGTTTCACTGAGTTGTTCATCGATTAGCTCCTGGCCTTCCCATATCAGAGAATATGCCCGATAGATCTCTTCAAAGTTCTTTCCATCCAAATTTTGTAGCTCGGATGAAATGTCTGTATACAAAAGTCGAGATTTTACAATTCTCTCAAAGACATCCTCTACGGACAAGTGATGAACTTCCTCTAGCTGGTTATGTACATAATCAGAGAGTGAGCCTTCTTCGTCTACAGCTTCTTCTATCATCTCTAGTATATTAAAGCTAGGCAGGACCAAGATGCTGTGCTTATCTACCTTTGTAGCAGGTACCGTGAAATCCTCCGCCGCAACCACTTCTATGTCACATTCCTTTAGGTAATTCGACAACTCTTCTACCATCGTCACACCTCTTTTGTTGTTGTTTTGTTCAAGTCATAGGATTACTTCTCTATTTTACTTCAATTTCCATATACAGTGGAAATGAACAAAAAGCAAAAAGAAAAATGCTTGGATTCCCAAGCATTTATGATTTGGCAAGAAACTGTTCCGTAAAGATTTTCAGCAAATATTCGAGTGTGATCGGATCACTGTATGTGGAAGCTTCTGTGTCAATCTCAATGATGCGCTTTTGTTTGACAGCCGGGACATTTTTCCATGTCGCGGATTGCAAGAAATCATTGGTACTACCATTTCTTCTGCTGAGGATGAGATAATCACCAGCATAGTCAGGAATCGCTTCCAACGATAGCTTATAGTAACCAGGACCGAGAACGTCCTTTTTTACTTTGTCTGGCATGTTTAAGCCCATCGCTTGATAGAGGATTTCCGTACCGCGCGCCCAGTTATTTCCGAAAACATAAAAATCCTTCGTGTCATACTCGAAGACAGATACCGTTGCGTTTTCACCGATTTTCGCTTTAATTTGTTCACCGGCTGTTTTTGCACGGCTCTTGAAATCATCAATCCACTTCTGGGCTTCCTTTTCCTTGTTCAACAGCTTGCCAATCTCCAACTGCTGTGACAAATAATCCGGTTTGCCCCACGTAAACACGACAGTCGGCGCAATTTTGCTCAGCTGATCAAGATTTTTCATTTCTGATCCCGCCACAATCAGATCAGGTTTCAGGGCAAGGATTTTCTCCAAATCTGCATCCGATACGACTTCCACATCTTTTAATTTTTCTGTAAAAAGCGGATTTTGCTTCGTCCATTGATCGACTCCGACAAGTGTACCTTCCATCGATACAAGATTCGGGGCATTTGTAAGACCGATGATTCGTTTCGGTTGTGTCGGAACCTCAACAGGTCCTTTTTCCGATTGGTAAATCACTGTTCCCTCTTTCGTTTCGTTGTCTGCCGCCGGTGTCTCTGGCTGTGCAGGTTGAGCTTGTTGAGACCCACAAGCGCTAAGCAAGAGCACATTTCTCTTCTACTTGTCAATATTGGAAGCTTGACGGGGTTTGGCCTTCGCTAATTTGCACAGCACGTGAAAAAAGAGATAGTTCATCCCTTTTGCTTGATAAGTAGTCTGATTGAAGCTCCCGATCAGATATACCTCCATATTGGGGAAATAAAGCATGTAGCTGCCGCTCGCCCCTAAGTGACCCCACCCGGTATACTTTTGCGTGAACGGAAGAAAACGCATCCGCATGAGTCCATATCCATAATCCATGCCGATCCGCATGTTGTTCCACTGCTGCATGATCTCGAGCGTTTCTCTTTTGATCATCTGATTGTGGACAAGTCCTTTCATGAAACGCAGCTGATCTTCCATTGTACTTACGGTTTGCCCACCTGCGTAAAAACTGCTGAAGCTGCGGTAGTTTTCTACGTTTATTTTTACCCTATCCAAATGTAGATGGGCTACGGGATGTTCACTTTTACTGACGGGATTGGAATACTGGGATAAATAAGAGTGATTCATTTGGAGGGGCTTAAATATGTAGTCATGGAGAACTTCTTGGTAGGGTTTGGCAGTCACCTTTTCAATCACGAGCCCTAACAGATTGTACCCTGTATCTGTATAATGAACGCGTTTCCCGGGTTCAAAGTGCGGCTGTAAGTGCTTTTTCGACCATTGTATAGTTTCTTGCGGCGTCCAATAGCGTGAGGAATCCTCCAGAATCTCTTCTAGGAATCCTTTCCCCTGCTTCGGCTTTTCTTCAAAGAAATCTGGTAATCCAGAAGTATTGTTGAGTAGATGCTTGATCTGAATCTCGTTTGTGTAATCTTTTCCTTTCCAGATGTGAAGATCTTTTCGAACCTCTGTGGGTAAATAGTTGGCAATGGGGTCTTCAAACGTAACGAGACCTTTTTCTGCTAGGATCGCTACGATGACAGCCGTAAAAGCCTTGCCCACACTAGCCGTGTGATAGGGTTGATTCGGGTTGGCTGTCCCTCCACCAGTATTGCCAGCTGCTATTGGCCAGTGGATATCCAGCTTATCGGAATGGATTAACAGATATACATTGTGCAGTTGTGAATCAGAAGCTACTTTGGCCTTCAGGTTGCTCTCTATTTCACTCCTTATCAATTCATTGCTCATTTGTCTTTCCCCCACTTCACTTATCATCAAGGACTTCTGTGCGGCTACTGATAAGCTATGTGCATTCTCTTGCCCATTATGAACAAAGGAATGAATAAGCTCGGTATTAATTAACAATTCCGAGCCTTTGTCAGGAATTAACGATTCGCTGGAAATTAAAGTGAGTGAGTGGTAGATTCTATTTATACTAATTCTTTCATTTAGGTGGGCCTATGAGAAAAAAATTACAAATTTACATATCGTCTACTTACTACGATCTTATTGAGGAAAGACATACCGCTGTTGAAGGTGTACTTCAAGCCGGTCATATCCCTGCTGGAATCGAGCAATTTTTCAAGGAAAGTCCAATGAAAATTAGGAAGAGATGGATCGACGAGTCCGATGTATATATCCTGATTCTCGGAGGATTCTATGGTTTAACGCTTCCTGATGAATCCAAGAGCTATACACATTGGGAATATGAGTATGCCGGAGAAGCGGGCAAACCTAGATTTGCTTTTGTTGTCACAGATGAAGCATTAAGACAAAAGCCATACGACTTCGAAGCAATTGAATACTATCAGAAGTTTCAAGAGTTTAAGCAATCTGTCATGGAACAAATTCCTACTTATTATGTTGAAGATGTACGGCACATTAAAATGGTACTTCGTGATCAATTGCCGGAGTATGCAGCAAGAGACGATTTGTACGGCTGGTTTTCCGGCAAGGATGTCCCGGACGTTCAAAAGCTGTTGGAAGAGAATGCAAGATTAAAGGCGGAGTTAGAGAAAAAGAAATGAAAGAGAGGCTGGCACAACCAGCCCCTTTCTTCCGTCTTCCATTACTATTCTCCTTTAATGCCAAAGAACGCCCCCCAAATGGTAGGATCGTTATCACAAACGATGCAACTTATACCAGCTCATCTGCGATCATTTTTGCCTTTTCCGCAAGCTCTCTCATATCATCGGCCGGAACAAGCTCGGCTAATTCGTAAGCCAGCGGATTACGGGAAAACTTGTACAATTCATCCCGAAGCAGGTTCCTTTTTTCTTCAGAGGCATCTATATAAATTTTGCACGGCTGCCTATCCTTATCCAAATCATGCAAATCGACATAGCCTGATTTTTGAGACTCCAACACAATGGCTGAAAGATCGATTAGAGATGAGCAGGCAATATCAAGTATCAATGCCACTTTCACCGAGCCACCGTCAGGCTATACCCGCCGCCTTTAGCAGACGAATGATAAGCTCCTTGCGCGGTCCCTGCGCCTTGCGAGCCAATGCAGCTAGCTTCTCCGCCTTGCCCCAGATCGGGTACAGTACCCGCTCAGCCTCGTCATCCGACAGCGTCTCTATTTGCTGTACGAATAGCGACAGCTTGTCTTCGCTATCTAGCTCTGGCTGAATCTTCAGCTTAAGCGAATCATGGGAGCGCAGCAGGCAGGCGATCAAGGTCGGAGTCGAGGTTTCCGTTATTCCATAGGTTTCGGCAAAAACGACTGTGAACTTGTCATGCACCAGCTGATGCTCATCATCCACAAAGCCCATGTAAGCTTCAACAAGCGGAAAATACCGCTCGGACGAAAGCCCCAGCCCGAACACAGCATAACTGCCCGGCATTACGCTTCTTTCGCTTTCCGTATCCTCGTACCATTCATACTCTTTCATTGCCTCTCGAGCGTATTCCTCCAATAACGGGTGTAGCTCGGAATAAGCCAGAGCATTCGCAAAAAATCGGTGCGTGTCCGATTTGGCTAGCCCCTTGATGGGCAAATTCTCTCTCACGCTGGATTTCAACTTGATTTTATAGCTTTTCGGGAAGTCCTTTCGGAGCAGGGAGAGAATAAACGAAATCGCCCGCTCGTACGCCCCGGCTTCTTCCTTGCGAATAACGATTGTGAAGAGGGAAAAAACATCGTTAGCCTTGCATTCGACCATTTCATGGCGCAAATGGACGTCTTCTTGCGAGAAGCTATCGCTTCCATCCTTCAGCATACGCGCGGCTTTACCGCTGCCAAGCTGCTTCGCCAGCTCCAGAAAAGTCTGACCCTTGAATTTGCTGAATTCCGGCTCGTAACGAATAATCATCACCGCTCCGTACAACAGTAGGTCGATAGGCTGATTCGGCTCATCCTTGTCCTCAAAAACAGCATCCGGCTTGATCACATACTCATTGGTCCTGTATTCGGAACGGGTGACGTTATAGTAACACGGCAAAAATACATTCTCGACCCAGTCGGTCAAAGCTCTAATGATATCTCTTCGATGCTCCCCGAGAGCCTCAACCTGTTCTTTATTCAACTCCTGAATCCGGTCAAATAAAGCTATCGTCTTTGCGGCTTCCGGTTCGGGGAACAAATACGGATCCAGCAGATGACGCGCCAAAAAGAAGGTTTCCCGCCTGTTTGTCGGGTGAGAGCCCTTCTCCAGTTTTTCCTCCATATAGGACTGAATTCGCTCCAGAAGCTGCCGCTTTTTCTCTTCATATACCGTTTCCAGCACCGTTACTTCCACAAGCCCGTCCACCGTTGCGAAGGTTCCATGGAAGGTAAAACGGTAGTTGATCAACGGCGACGTTTCCAACTTGGCTAGCCTCTCCCTTACGATTTCCGCCAGCAGGGGCTGAACCTCATGCAATATCTGCTCCCGTGTAAAGGGTGAAGCTTTTATCGACTTTTTGCCTGCGGCACTCCCCACCGATTTCGAACTGTCAACCCTAGTCCTGCCCGGCCGATAATCCAGCATGACAAAGTTAAAGATGCCTACTTGCAGCGTGGTGCGTAAGACCACTTCCTCTGTGTCCTTTCGATTCTCCTGTTCGTCAAACCATTTATGAATGGCCGTTTTCATCTCTTCCAACGCTTCATTCTGCAATTCGTTCATTGTCTCCCGCCTTTTCCGTGTTCCCTCTTTTCTCAACTTAATCATACTATGAAAATGGAAAATCTTGTTGAAACGATATACCGCTCCCTGAGATATGCAATACTGCGCATCAGTGATCCCAACTTTGAATATACCTCAAGTAATTTACGACTTTCATCACCGGGGATCCGATTGTTCCTTACACCAAACGAATATGAAAGCAGGTATCATCAGACGGCGGCTCTGACACACGTGGGCATTTTCAGTGGACAAAAATTATGGAGGTGAAGGTGTGTATGGCTAACTATAATCGGCGTCAATGCGAACGAATAATATCTGACAGACCCGGCCGTGCCTCGGGGACTCCGCCCTTCGAGGTGCGAGAATCTTCCTCCGGAGGGCGATGCCGATGAGGGATGCTGCGGAAGGTCAACAGAAGCACGGGCAGCAGGAGCACATCGAGACGCTGCCGCTGTTCTCCACCACGGACACGGGCGGACGGATGACTGTGCTCCTGCCGGGACGTCGCGTCGGACGCGCAGCTCCACTGCTGCCGTGGCTGCTCGCAGCCGCTGCACTGTGGGCGCTGACAGGCTCCGTGCCATTCGGTGCCCTGCTCGGCCTGGCGCCTACACCTGCGATTAGCATGTTCCTCGGTCATCCGGTCACGGTGGGCGTCGCCGTGCTGTTGTTGTTCTTCGCGATGGGTGCGACCGGCGGATTGTACTCGCGAGCGGTCGAGCAGTTCGGACAGATCAGGGTCGCCGGCCTGTTCGCGTCGCTCGCGGTCTCAGGAGGACTCGTCGCAGACGCGGGAGTCCTCCTGCTCTGGACGCTGACAAGCGATCCGTCGCGCCCCTTCGACCTCGAAGCCATTGCAACGTCGCCAACGATCCCGCCAGAGCTCGGCGCCGTCGTCGGAGCCGGCTTCGCCCTCTGGGCCGCCATCACGCTCCTGCGATTGCCCGGGTCGATCGCCCACGCCCGGCGGCGTCAGGCGGACATTGATCGCCTCCGTGTGGAGGGCTCGGCATTCACCGGGACGCTGACCGCCGTGTGCTTCACGAACTGCTGGCTCTTCGATCTCCCGATATTCACGGTCGAGGTAGGTTACATTGTCGACGGTGCTCCTCGTGTCGTCTCAGCGCACATGCGCACCAGCGCCGACCGCGTCCCCCTCGTCGGCTCGCGTATGCTCGTGCTGACCGACGATCGCGGGACCACCCACGTGGAGCTGGACTCGTCCAATGGAGCGACATTCGAACCGGACGTAAGGAAGTACGCCGCACCGGACGGCTGATGCTACTGCTCTGACCGCTTCGACCGGTGCACTGATCGGGAGCGGCGAGCGCATCTGTTTGATCGATACAACACCGGTATTCTGTACGTTATATCCGGATTAACAATTGCAAGATTCTTTTTGCCCTCGATACGTTTCAGCGTGCCACTATTGTGCAAAACAGTTTAGTTCCATAGATTATGACCATCCTGCTTGTTTCACAACAGTTAATGTCGATAGAGAAGGGCACATGTAGTGTAAGAGAACAAAAGAGACGCGATCCCTCGCGTCCCGTTTACTCTTCTTTCTTTATTTGGTCGGGCTTATCCTCAATCATTGTTATCATTTCTTTATGGTACCAACTTATTACATATATTAATGTATTTTTTCGTTTTTCTGTCTTTTTAATATACAATATCGACACAGGAAAGACCCCAATTTGTTCACTTTCTCTGTCAAAAAAAATGGTAGGATAGAGAGGAATCACTTCACAAAAATGAGGAGAGTAACAAGTGAGGGTACATCCAATCTACATTTTACGCCTAACAGGTCTTTTAGATGGCCTTTCCTTATTGGTATTGTTGAGCATCGCGATGCCTTTGAAATACATTTGGGGGATAGATAAAGCGGTAACCATCACAGGAAGTATTCACGGTGGGATCTTTTGCTTATATGCGCTGGCGATCTTCTATTCGGCCATTCGCGTGAGATGGAGTCTTTTATGGCCTGCTGCAGCTGTACTCGCAGCATTTGTCCCATTTGGGAATTTTTATTTAGATCGCAAGCTAAAAAAGGCACAAGACACCTATCCTTTGAAGCCATTTAACAATGCCCTGCTTGTGTACGGCATCGTTTTTTTTTCGTTCTTTGATTTATTCTCACAGCTACCGGTTATGAGTACATTTGCCGCTTCCGTTGGTGCCAGCTCGTTTGTCATAGGTTTTGTCATTGGTCTGTATTCGTTAGCCAATACGTTTGGCAACGTGATCTCTGGCATGATGACGGATAAGATCGGTCCATCTAAGCCTTTATTGATCGGATTGATTTTAACGAGTTGTGCCTTGCTGCTGTATCATGTAGTCGATCAGCCCTACCTTTTGATCATCGTTCGAATCATTCACGGTTTCGTCGCTGGTTTAATTGTTCCCGCTGCCTTTACTTTCTCTGCGAATACCACCGTTCATGAGCAGCAAGGGAGAAAGGTCGCTTTCACTGGTACATTTGTGGGACTAGCGGCTATTATCGGCCCAGCCTTCAGTGGCATTATGGCAAGCAAAACCTCCGTGCCTTTCGTCTTTACGTGCGTAGCGGTCATAGGTTTTTTACTAGCCATCCTGTCGGTCATTTTTCTTCGTTCAACGAAAACATTTACGAAAGAAAAGCGCGATACGGACGTTCCATCATCAGCCCTGATCTTGAATGCGGGGATAATCAAGGCTTATGGCGGTGCCTTTTTGCTCATGTTTTCACAAGGTGTGATCGCTTACCTTTTGCCCTTGCATGTCCAATCGCTTGGCTATGATTCGAAATTAAGCGGTACGTTATTGAGCACGTTTGGGCTGATTGCCGTTCTGCTTTTCGTGCTTCCTACCAATCGGATTTTCGATCGTGTTGCCCCTTCCAAAACAATGGCCATCGGAATTGGTTTCATGGGCGTGAGTCAGTTGCTTCTTGGGCAATCCACCACGACATTCGCCCTGTACTGCGTGTTAGCTCTATATGGAATAGGCTTTGCTTTCTTGTTTCCTTCTGTGAATACGATGCTGATTCGAGCTACGCCGGAAGAATTCCGTGGGAAAGCATACGGGTATTTATACGCCTTTTTCTCTCTCGGTGTTGTTGTCGGATCTTCCCTATTAGGGTGGCTGCCCTTCTCCATTGAGGAAGGGTTTCTGTTCACAGGAAGTCTGCTGCTCGTGTTTGCCGCTTTCATTGCCATGCATAAGCAGCGAGAACGCTTGCTGAATCAACAAAATAATCGGTAACAGCCATCGTTTGTAACAACAAAACCTCCTCAACCACTAAGCTAGTGGCGAAGGAGGTTTTGTGCTAATGCTCTCAACCGCGGTATCACTACGAATCAGGCATGCAGCCAACAGACCAATGCCAAGTACGATGGCAAGGAGTACAAAAGTAAGTCCATAGCTGCCAATATTCATAAAACGGATAGACAAGATCGGCCCAAGACTTGTTCCCGAAAACAGGATAAACGTATAAACCGAAACCGCAATTCCCCGCGATTTGCCCCCTAGCTGTCCAATAAGCGCGATCAGGGAAGGAACGGATAACGCAATTCCGGCAACGAAAAGCACACTCATACCGATCAAAAGAGACAAATTAGATAACATACCGAGAGAAGCCATACTGATCACTGCTAGACCTAACCCGCAACGTAGCACGGCACGTAAGCCAAACCGCTTTGCTAGCCCGCCCGCCAGTGGGGAAATGAGCATGCCCACTACACCAATCGTTCGAACAAGCAGAATATCCTTGTTGTTAAGCCCAAAATCAGGTCCCGCCAAATAACTACCCAAGACCGTATACATATTAACGAATGACATGAGTAATACAAGAGCAATCATGTAGCTCAAGACGATATTGGTTTGTTTAAACATGGAGGGAATTCGCTTAATCGGCTCCCAAATATTCACGGTAGCAAGGGGACTCTCTTCTTTTGGCAGCCACCTCATCACCACGAGCAGCGTCACGAAATAGAGTGCAGCAAGCATATAGAATACAGCGTGCCAACTATATTGTTGACTCATGAAGCTACTGATCACTTGACCAATGATCCCAGCCGCCAAAAATCCTGTGCTGATAAATCCAATTGCCGTTACCCGTTTTGCCGCAGGGAACATTTCCACAGCATAGGCGAGCGCAACAGGCGAGAACGTAGCAGCGGCAGCACCTTGCAAGCTCCTGAGTACAATGATCCATGCGAAATCATCTGCACTTCCAAGCAACAATGAAAAGAGAGTCAGGGCAATCAGCCCGATCACGATAACCTTCTTGCGACCATACTTTTCGGACAACGGTCCATAAATCAGGCACCCTATGGCAAACCCAACGGAAAATGCGCTGCCTGTTGCTGCAGCCTGTGTCAATGTAATGCGGAAAAGATCGGCAAAGATTGTCATAAGGGGAATCGTGACGTATAAGCTCGACATGACGACGATTCCTGACCAGCATAGGATGACAGTCATGAGTGGATAGTTTCGCTGCGACATAGCACACCTCTTTTTCAAATTATGTACACTCATTATAGTTAGATTATCTAATTATATTCATAAAAAAATATGCTCTTATCTTCCCACCCCCAATTTCTCTTCCATGCTGCAATTCAACTTCATCAAGATTTTTTCCAGCAGCATCCGTTCTTCCTCTTCTAATTCGCTCATAATGGAGGAGCAGGCAGACCAGAAAACTGGCAGTGCTCTGGCTACTAATTCTCTGCCTTCCTGTGTTGTTTTGACATGAATCTTGCGACCATCCAGCGTGCTTTGCTCCCTGATGATCCAGTGCCTTTTTTCCAACCAATCCAGCAAAGCTGTAACAGAAGCACGCCGAATGCCCAGCCTGTCTGCCAGCGAAGAGGGGGTGATAAGCTCTCTGTCTTCGTGTAACGTAAGCAACAGCAACACGTCCCATTTACTCTCCGTTATGCCAAATGTCTCCAAACTCAAGTCAATGGCGTCTATGGCGTTATCCCCCAGCCAGAGCATCAATAACCCCAAATGAGCCAATTTGCGATCCGTATTTTGCAGAGCTGTTTTTTCCATCAGATCCAAATACGGCTGAATACCTAGTTTTGGCAATTGATCAGATGTATGCTCTCTCTTGTTTTTTCTGCTCATGATCCACCTTGTGTATAATTAGATTATCTAACTAAATCCAATGTAACGGATTTTTTGGGATTTTGCAACCCCCTACCTTATAAGGACCTGGCAAGGCGAAAGCCGAGATCATCAATTCGAAACGTGGGGTGACTGCGTCTGCGGCACGTCGCCCCACACCCTCTGGCCTCTTCTGCCCAGCTGCCACCGCGAAAAATTCGGTAGGAGTCGTAAACGTTCACATCATAAAGGTCCCAGCACCACTCCCAAACATTTCCCAGCATGTCATAGAGTCCCCACGCATTCGGTAGCTTTTGTCTTACCGCATGTGCTGTACCCTCAGCGTTCTCTTGGTACCATGCGATCTCATCCAGCTCGCCGTACCGATAACCCCCCGTCCCCGCTTTACACGCGTACTGCCATTCCGCCTCTGTCGGCAGACGATAGCCATCCGCTTCCTCATTCCATACGACACGCTCACCATCTTCACTCATCGAGTAGCATTCCGTGAGACCCACTCGCCGAGATAGCAGATTACAAAACGAAATTGCATCGTTCCACGAGACATTTACAACGGGAGCCTCGGGGTGGTCATTCGGTCCAGCTGATTTTTGTACAACTGAGAAGTATAACGCATTCGTAACAGGAACCGGTGCGAGTAAAAAAGAATTCACCTCGGTTGTCCATGTGGCCTTGATTCGATCGTCCCGTAATTCGATTTGCCCTGCTGGGATGTTCACCATGGTGTACGCTCGCTCCATCTCTATTTTACCTGGCTTAACTTCTCGATCGCCTGCTCTTCGTTCGGTAAGAAAAAGATATCGTTTCCGTTGTTGGATTCATAGATGAAGTCTTTTAGACTTTTACTTGTGTACACCGAAAAATCTCCTACAATTGCTATTTTCACCCGATAATTAATGAACTTCTGAAGGATTTCGCCAGCAAGGCGTGTTTTCAAATCGAAAAAGCTTTCGCCCAGCAATGATTTGTTGAAAATGATACGATCACTGTCTGCTTGATAATGTACCGTTGCGATCAGGTCCAATGCGGACTGCACATCCTCGATAAGTACCTCGCTACCACTCACAATGGCAATATTTTTCCCACCAGCTTCTACCTTTGTAATATTCATGTGTACCCTCCTCATCTTCTATTGGTAATCTGCCTCACATAATCCTCACAAATATATCGGTTGTCTTCGCCGGTTGCTGGCTGAACGCTCGCCACTCGAAAGAAGCTCAAGCCCACAACCATCGCCATGAGTCCGTAGGCAGCGCTTTGCGAATCCTCTACGGACATCAACCCGGTTTGATTCCCGTATTCAAAAATCTTGGTGATGCCCTGCAAATCTCTCGTATAACTCTTCGCAACCACTTCTTGGAGATTGGGGGCCAATGCGGCTTTGGAGAAGAATTGTACAAAGAGTCTAGCTTGATCTTCATGCGGGATGTACATGTCAGCGACGCCATCCAGTTGCGAAACATTGATCCCTTTTTCCTTGTCGTTAACATATGGCGGCAAAATATGCCTCAGCGTAACGTCCATCATTTCCTGAGCTGTCATGGTGTTCTCAATGTCAGATTCGATTTTCAAACCATAATAGGCCAAGAATGCCTGAAAGGCTTCACTCGTCAAATTATCCTTATTCTTAAAATAATACGTGACGACACCTTTTGAGCAGTCCGCATACTCTGCCACCTTATCCAGCGTCATGCCATCAATCCCGTGGTTGCTAATACACGTTAGGGTCGCATTGATGACATCTGCTCGGCGCTTTGGTTCCATTCCTAATTTTGGCATGATCTTACCTCGTTTATTTATACTGTACAGTCGGAATAAAAAAAGTGTACACCATGATTTTCCAATTTGTCAAACGAAGAGGCTCCCTAACACAAAAAAACACGCTTACTCAGCGTGTTCCATCCTGACGTTACATGGCAAGTGCTTGGCGACTGACCCGAAATTGCCCCGGTGTCTGCCCCGTCCATTTCTTGAAAGCATTTTGAAAGGCGCTTGGATCTGAAAAATGAAGCAGGTACGCAATCTCTCCGATGGAATGCTCCGCTTGCTGTAAATACCCCATCGCCATTTCTTTGCGGACATTCGTGGTCAATTCATGGTAGGAGGTGTCCTCCGCCTTTAGTTTCGCTTGCAAGGATCTCGTACTCATATGAAAAGCAGCGGCAGTCTGCTGTAAGGTCGGAAAAGCCGCAGGCATACATCCCAGCATCCATTGAAACACGCGGTCCGAAAATTCACGCCCTCTGATCAGCTTCTCTCTAATTTCTTCCGCGATTGGTTCAAAAGCTTTACGCAGCCGGACATCTGAATAAAGAATCGGGTATTGTAACACTTCTTTGCCTACCAAGAGCCCATTTTCTTCTCCACCAAAGTGAGGCTCCACTCCGAACAAATTCAAATAAGGTGCGATATCGGCCGTAGCGTCGTGTGTAAATTGTATCGCCTGTAACGGAATAGACCGATGACTCATACGGACGATCAAGTGGTACAAGGAGCTGACCATATCCTCCATGCAATGTCGAGACACGCTCCCAGGGCTTCGTCTATGAAACCGCAGGAGAACATCGTTCCCCCGCTCTTCCCACTCCAGCTCGTACCCGCTGCAAAGGATCACGTGATACCGCTTATAAGCCTTCAATGCATCCACGATTTTTTCCGAATGCATCATAACATACCCAAGAATGCCCAGATCGGCAATATCGGTTAACTGTCCTTGATGCAGTCCGAAATGATCATCCTGTGTGTATACGGCAGCTTCTTTCATCAAGCGCTCAAGCTCCGCTTCGTCAATGCGAGCCTCCACATCCTGCAACAAAGCACCATCGAAAGAAATATGATCACAAAAACGCTCAAAATCAAGCTTCTTGTGAGTGATTGTTTTCATAATCGGATACACCATCGAAATCGCAAACCCATGCGTATTTTCCAAGTACGGAACCTCCTTTGCGTGAATCCACAACATTTATGCGCTTTCGATCATTCATCTGTTCCATTCCACACGATATGCTGAATACAGTTCAGTTTACCACGATTCGTCGGTTATGGAATCAACTCTACTGGGGGTTATGAAAATGAACATTCTCGTTATCATCGGACATCCTGATCCCGAGAGCTATTGCTCTGCGTTGGCGCACGCCTATATGAAAGGAGCTAAAGACAAAGCAGCACAAATTCGCACTATTGATTTGAGCCAAATCTCTTTCGACCCGAATTTGAAGTACGGATATCGGAAAAGAACGGAGCTAGAGGATGACTTGAAAGAAGCGCAGGACCTCATCCGTTGGGCGGATCATCTGGTCATTGCCTATCCGACTTGGTGGGGCACGATGCCCGCTATCTTGAAGGGATTTTTTGATCGTGTCCTTTTATCAGGATTCGCCTATAAATATCGGGAGGGTTCATCACTCTGGGATAAGCTGTTAACGGGCAAAACCGCACATTTGATTGTAACGATGGATTTCCCATCTTGGTACAATCGATTGATCTACTGGCAAGCCGGACATCTCGTGATGAAACGCAACATTTTGAAGTTTTGCGGGATCAAGCCTGTGAAGGTTACGGAGATCAGTGGAGTGAATGCCTCGTCGGATGAAAAGCGCAAAAAGTGGCTGGAGAAAGTGAAACAGCTTGGGGAGAGACTAGCCTAAGCGTACTGTGAAAAAGCTGAACCAGAGCGACAAAACAAAAACTCAGGCCCTATTTCAGCTTGAGTTTTTCCTGTTGCCTTACTCGCGTGTCCATCAGCATGTTTGGCGCCGCATGAAAAACGGTTCCTGGATGTAATTCGTAGACAGTCCATTCACACACATTCTCGCTGCTCTGCGAATGGTAAAAAGAAAACCGTGCCATACCGTCCTGAATTCACGTAATACATTGTTCGGCTGGATGACGAAACGATAGGTACCTACAATCTCAGAGGAACAACTAGCAAATACTTCGGCTAGTTTATCCAAATCTGAACTGTCCTGCACCTGCTTCCTGTCCAAGATATATGGTTCCTTTTTTACAGCCATATTTTATCATAGGCTTTTATCAGCGTATCTCTTTTCCATAAAGCCGAAGAGCTTATTAAAAAACCAGATGATATATATGGTAAAATAAAGAAACAAATGGTAGTAGGAGACTTGACGGACGCATTGCTATCATTGGCCTAGAAAACACGTTAGGTCATAAAAAGAAAGAGATAGGTGTGGAGCATCGTATGGAAGATAAATTTACATTGATTAGGGTTTTTGCTGGCACAAGTTCACAGGGATCAGTTTTAGAAGAGCTTCCTGCAGAATTCCTAAGCGATCAAAAGTTCAAATTATGTGCATCTCCAGGGCTAGCGCTAGGCCTTGCGAAAGGAGATACTATAAAACTCGATCTAAACGGAGATTTTGAATTAATCAAGCATGGTGGAAATTTCTGTATTCAAATTTACAAAGAGCAGCCTATCAAAGAAAAGATAGAAGCAGTTGAGTCTATCGTCAAAAAAGAACTTTCAGGCTCTCTAGATGGATTTCATAATGGTTCACTCGCGTTTACTGCTCCAATCAGCAATGGATTTGATGCAACCAATCATACGTTCAATAAAATTAGAGACGTACTAGAAGCAGAGTACTATTACTCTAATATTTACAAGAATCCATATGATTTTGAAGATGAAGAGTTAGTTAGCTGGGCGAAAGATCTGGATTAATCGTTTGAAAATGTCAGTTCTTCGACTATGGAGTATCCTACTTGGAATGATTTACCTAGACAAATAAATCATACGAAGTGTATATATTATGTAGCTAATTCTGAGTATGATAATAGTAAAAATAAGAAAGAGGCTATCATATGGATTCTACTTTTTCATCAAGAAAAGCAACAAAGACGAAAACCCTCGTTATCAATGCACTATTTATCGCTTTTACTCTCGCAGCCACCATGTTTATCAACCTAAGACTCCCGATCATGGGTAACGGTGGCCTCATTCATCTCGGGAACGTGCCTCTTTTAATCGCAGCTTTTGTGTATGGTAGAAAAACAGGAGCGATCGCAGGAGCATTCGGGATGGGTCTCTTTGACCTTATCTCCGGTTGGACCGCATGGGCGCCGTTTACCTTCGTAATCGTAGGTGCAATGGGCTATGTAGCTGGCCTCATCGCCGAAAAGGTGCCTGGCAATCGGGTATTTGTGTACGCGCTCGCAGTTGCGGCAGCATTGGTGATTAAGATCGTGGGCTACTACTTTGTTGAGGTTATTCTTTACGGTAACTGGATTCAGCCGTTTGGCTCCATTCCGGGGAACGTTTTGCAAGTGGTTGTAGCAGCGGTTATTGTCATCCCGCTGGTGGGACGCTTGAAGAAGATTGTGGGGCAAGGTTAAAAAAGGAAGGATGGGGCAGAGCTCCATCCTTCTTTTTTTGCAAAAATAAAAAGATCGGGGTGGTTCCCGATCTCAGCGATAACCGAACCTTGAAAAAGGAGCGATCCAGTGCTTTATTCTATTTACTTTAAATCAATGCCCCAATTAAGAAGACCTACGAATACAAGAAATAGAAGGATAAATAGTAGTACTTTCATCGTATTTTTCCCATTCATTTACTTATCATCCTTAATTTGTTGTAATTATGGAAATACTATACTTCCATTCTTATTGTTGTCTAAATATTATCATATTTGTTAACGCGAGGGATTCTTTTGAAGAAGATCAGGAAGATTATGGTTGCTACAACATTATTGTCAGCATTTGGAGTTCCTAGTGCAATTGCTACAGAACAAAAAAGTGATGCACAAAATGTTCAACAACAGAAAAATCTTATTAAAGAATACGCTTCAGAATTCAATAAACACTCTGATGAATTAATATATACGGGCTCCCATATGGAGGCTTCTTTTTTTGTCCCACACTCCTTCTGCTACGGTTATGTGCGGAAGGCGGTGATTACCATGACCAAGCATCTATATTACTATGTAAGTTTCGAGGATGCAGCCCGACTCAATCGTGAGTTAATTCAGCTCCGCTATAGGAACTACTATCTGCAGCCACATAAGCACCTGGTGGCTTTTCTTTTCGAGCCCGTTACTGAGATAAGCCGCACCATCTTGAGACACTTGTTTGATGCAGTTGATCTGTCACACCTAAAAAACTAACTCTGCAGGGCTGGTGCTCTACTACGGAGCATCAGTTCCTTAAACTTCTCTCCCGAAATAGTATGTTAAATAGACTTTTTAATTTAAAAGGAAACAATAACCATATTTTCGCGTATAACATGTAAACGAAATATTGGAGTGATAATAGAATGTTCGCAAATGACTTTGGACCATCTTTCTCTAGTGGTTTTGGTCCGCCCTGGTGGTTTTTATTGATTGCTGGAATAATTGTACTTTTCATCTTAGGAGCAATCGTAAATGGTATCAGGATTTGGATGTCAAATAATGCCTCACCAATCTTAACTCAACCTGCAAAAATAATTAGTAAACGCACAAGTACTTCAGGTGGCGGTAATGATACCAGTGTATCAACATACTATTACCTTACTTTTGAACTAAGCAATGGAGAAAGACTAGAATTCCATGTAAAAGGTAGTGAGTATGGCTTACTGGTCGAAGGAGATACAGGCAGATTAACTTATCAAGGCACCAGATATAAGGAATTCAGCAGACGACCTTTGTAAATAGGGTCGTCTTTCTACATTCCTATCTTCTTTCTATACCCCCTCATCACAATTTCTCTTTTGTTAAATCAGTGAAACCTATTACTCCCTGTGACGTAAACTTGGGTGCTCTTATATTTACTCTCTATTTATATTTTGCTGGAAAATCTGCTCATGAAGAAGTGATTCAGGAGTTCATTGGTTCCAAGGGTGGAGCTGTAATTAGTATCGAAAGTGTTTCCTTAGATTCAACACCGTTCCCCGTCTATTCCGAAAATAGGCGACGTAGGCTGGATCTTTTCTGACTAAACACAAGTAATGTTTTGTTAAAAACTCTCTTTCTCCCAATCCCCAGTAGTATTCCAACTACAAAAGCAATATTTTGACTTACCCCTTCTCTGACCTGGTATTGAAACGATTTTCTGCATCCTTATTAAGTGAAAGATTCGTGATAATATGCTTATTAAATCTTTAATGATGACAACGAGGAGGTTTGATTTTCAAATGGCTGAAAAAACGA
The DNA here is from genome assembly GCF_050477165.1 of Brevibacillus sp. FIR094. Classification (NCBI taxonomy): domain Bacteria; kingdom Bacillati; phylum Bacillota; class Bacilli; order Caryophanales; family Paenibacillaceae; genus Brevibacillus; species Brevibacillus sp. FIR094. The sequence continues at coordinate 51,437 of NZ_JBEAES010000036.1, forward strand.
ACAAGAGTATCATGCTTGACATCGCTCCGCTAAGAGCAGAGGATCGCAAGCGTTGGGACGTATTGGCTCGAGACTACAAAGCCTTTTACGAGACAGAGCTCCCAGATTCCACATACGATGAGATCTGGAACCGACTGCTCATTGGCGATAGGATATTCGGTTTCGGTGCGCATCTTCATGGAAACTTGATCGGCATCACCCACTACGTTTTTCAGCCTACGGTCTGGAAAGAAGATGTGTGCTACCTGCAAGACCTCTTCGTTGACGAAACTGCTCGTGGACATGGGGTGGCCCGCGCCCTTATAGAACGGGTCGCTCAAGCTGCTCGAGAACAAAAAGCTTCTGCACTGTACTGGCAAACCCGCCAGGACAATTTCACTGCTCGTGCTCTTTATGACAAAATTGCTCATCATAAAGGCTTCATTCGCTACGACTATACACTTGAATAGAAGTGGAGGCCGGTATCTATTGCGTACAGGATACCGGCATTTTTTCAAGCTTACCTGCTGACCCCATTTAACAAATCGATTGTTATGTTAAGTTGATTGCTTTAATAATCGGGCCTCTCCAAGATAAACTTATCTCCCTCCCACCATTCTGCGTAGTTCCAAACGATATTAGTTAAGTCAAACTCCCTACCGTTTAAAGAGTTCTTTTGAATCCAATCATCTGAATAACCAATCGTCTTCAACATTCACGTAATAGCACGCTTCTCCATCGGCTTCATAGTCCAGAACTTCAAGCGTATTTATTAAGTCGATAGCTTCTTGCTTTTCCATTTCGTATCCCACCTTTACAAATCGTGTGGTTTGTAAAAGAAATTGAATGAAGTTGTAACAAATTACCATTATCTTCGTCCTTAAAGTGTAAGTAGGATCAGTATTTGAATTGTTCTGCCTCTCTTATTTGCACTTTTAATTCCTGCAAGTTTCTTACTTGACCCATCACCAGCCCAAAGAAATGAATTTGGATGGAACTTACAAGCCGGTTCTGCCAATGGAATTGTAGCCAAAACTCCAATTGATGTAGCAAGCAATTTGTTTTACAATGATAGGCCGTTACGGAATGCACTTGTAAAAATAACTTACTTTGACAATAACCAAAATGTGAGCATTGTCATGCAACCTTATGAGGATGGATATGAAGGAACAGTTTTCTTCCAAGGATCAGGAAAATATACTCTTCGATTTTCTGTAGAGAAAGGAAATATTATAGGCTCAGAAGATTGGGAAATTGATGTAAAAGAGTAATAATCAATTTCATTTCTTACACGTCTCATCGAGAAGTGTTTTTTCACTTATACTAATTACCGATGTGTTAAATCAGCGCATAGACAGCATGACCTTTCCTGGTTGCAAAAAATGCTCATCTGCCAGCACGTGGGTGATCACCCGCCTTACAATAGTTGCCAACTTGTCGTTTCCCACCCGGTTTTCATTACTGTGATATAATGAAAATAAAAACAATGGGGTGTATTGTTGAAGAGACAGTTTTTGATGATTGTAAGTAATGTAACAAAACCACAAATGGATAGAGCCACCGAAGTAGTAAAAGATTTTAACGAATTCATTGACTTGATTCCAATTGAGTCTAAATCTGATGGAGGCTATAGCCTATACATCGATATTCAAAAAGGCGATGTTGCTCTAACAGTCTCAGATACACGAACATTCCTGAGAAATTGGTTTAAGTCTTTAAAAATAGAATGTGATTCAAATCCACGAGACTTTTATTAAAAGTCTTTTTTAAATACACATTTTGTAGAACCATATCCCCTCTTGTTCCTAATACTGATGTACAGTAAGATTTAGGAAAAACCATTAGGGAGTGAAAAAATGGTCACTTGTTACTTGAAATATGTTATTGATCCATATCAGGTAAGTGTTTTTGAAGAATATGCAAAGATGTGGATACCTCTTGTCAACAAGTTTGGCGGACATCATCATGGCTATTTCCTTCCTCATGAAGGTGCTAATAATATTGCTTATGCCTTATTTAGTTTTCCTAGCTTGGCAGAATATGAGGATTATCGAAAGAGAATACTGGTCGATGAAGATTGCCAACTTGCCTTCTCACTCGCAGAGCAAACAAAGTGCATCATCAGTTACGAGCGAAGTTTCTTGCGTCCGGTGTTTGAATAATTCTCCTTCAACCTTGTCCATCCTTAGATAGGATGGGCTTTTTTATATAATGAGCATTACTGTAGTGCTTAGTTATATATGAGTTCGAAAATAAAGAACTACATGCTATATAAACTGTCCCCTATAGAGTAGACACTTAAAAAAGTCTGCCTATAGGGGACTTT
>NZ_JBEAES010000037.1:0-53679 GCF_050477165.1 Brevibacillus sp. FIR094
ACAAAATTAAAAGGCTTGAGTCCAGTACAATACCGAACTCAAACCCTTCAGATTGTTTAAATATAATACGTGTCCAACTTTATGGGGTCACTTCACATTGCCGTTGGGCTGGTTTTCCTTTTGTTTGCAAGTTTTAGAAGGTACTGATCCAACGAGCTAAGCTAGTGAGAAGGAAAAGCACAGGGCTCGCAGACCTTGACAACGCCTACCCAGTCGGAACTTCAAAAAGGGGACCACGCTTGTCGAACACTTCTTCCTTGAGAAACATCCGCCCATAGGGTGGCTTTGGCTCGACGGTCCCCTTTTTGAAGTGGATACGGACAGTCAATCCCCCATGCTGGCGTGTCAGAGTCGAAGAGACCTGTGCTTTTTCTTCTCCTCCACCATGTTGACTCAAACCAAATTTTTTACTTCGAAGAAATAGGCCGATCAATCAGCTGCCGTAGCTTTGTCTCCGTTGCAGAATCCGGGTCAGGTGTGTAAATGCTGCACTGTAAATCCGCGCTACCGGAAACTTGCAGCGAAGTCAGATCAAAGAGCATTTCCCCGCCTTTGCATGACGGAATTCCAATAGAACCTTCGGGGCTGAGCTGACGCGGCTTTGCTCCCATAGATCGTGAAAGTCAGGATGAACCTGCCGCATTTCGCTTAAAAACTGCTCGTACCACTCGTCCTCCACATACTGACCGTAATTGGCACGAAAAATCGCGAGAAAGCCGCTGACGAAATGCTCCCAGTTGACGGCCAACCGTCGTAATTCCTTTCGCGTAAACACCAGGCGGATCAAATTGCGCTCTTCATAAGGGATTTGTTCAAAATCGAGGAAGACATGCGCGGCTGCCTCGTTCCAGCCCACAATATGACTGCGCCGATCTGAAATGATGGTTGGACACGAGCGCAACTCTTTTAAGATTCGTTTCAGGGCAGGATTGATCTTCGGCGGTTCATCTTTTGGCAAGCCTTGTCCGACTCCCGTACCTGTCTCCAGTGCCAGCGCATACAAATATTTGCGCTCATCGACGGTAAGCTGCAAGGCTCTCGCTACCGCATCCAGAACAGAAGGCGAGACCTTGATGTCGCGGCCTTGTTCCAGCCATGTATACCAGGTGGAGCTGACCCCCGCGAGCTGAGCAACTTCTTCTCTGCGTAGCCCGGGTGTTCTTCTGCGTGTCCCAGGAGCCAGTCCGACCGATTGTGGCAGGATTTTGGCGCGCTGCGCTTTCAAAAAAGTAGACAGTGCCTGCAAACGCGTTTGCTGATGCATGGTACACTCTCCATTCCTCAACTGGTTAAGTTTGTTAAACTAGTATTCATTATACTAGGATAAACAACAACTTGTAATAGGATAACCCGTGTGACATGATGATTTCCATAAGGCACTCGCATAGGAGGCTTACCATGGAAAAAGTCGTTGTCACAGGTATGGGAGTAATCTCCCCGGTAGGGAATACAGTAAATCAGTTTTGGAACAGTCTCGTGCAAGGGAAGTCTGGAATCTCGCATATCGACACTTTTGATACAGCACGTAATAAAACGAAAATCGCAGGTCTGGTGCGAGATTTTGATCCGGTGGAGCGGTTTGGGCGCAAAGAGGCGCGACGAATGGATCGCTTTTGCCAGTTTGCCCTTGCTGCTGTAGAAGAAGCGCTAGAGGATGCAGAGCTTCGGCTGGACGAGTTGGACCGCGAGCGAATCGGGGTATATGTAGGTTCTGGCATTGGTGGGGTACAGACGCTCCTTGAGCAGCATGATGTCCTGCGTGAGCGAGGTCCTGAACGGATCAGCCCGACGCTGGTTCCCATGCTCATCTCCAACATGGCAGCAGCGATGATCAGCATCAAGTACGGTCTGTACGGTCCGACGATGTCCCCTGTTACTGCTTGCTCGATTGGAAATACGTCCATCGGCGAGGCTTTCCGGCTCATTAGAGCGGGCGGGGCGGATATCGTCATCGCAGGAGGGACTGAGGCCGCAGTGACGGACATATCTCTCGCCAGCTTTAGCAATGCGACGGCATTGTCAACGAGAAATGATGATCCAGCAGGAGCGAGTCGGCCATTTGATTCCAAGCGGGATGGGTTTGTCATGGCAGAGGGGGCCGGAATTGTGATTTTGGAATCAGAATCACACGCCAAGAAAAGAAACGCCCGCATGTATGCCGAGGTGATTGGCTATGGGGCAAGCTCTGATGCCTATCATATGGTAGCGACACATCCAGAAGGAATAGGTCCCTACCGCGCGATGAAATGGGCCCTCCAGGAAGCAGGGGTGCAAACGACAGACGTGGATGTCATCAGCGCGCACGCAACCAGCACAGAAATTGGAGATCGCTCCGAGACATTGGCGATCAAAAAGCTATTTGGCGAGCATGCCTATCGCGTGCCGATTACAGCTAACAAATCCATGACTGGTCATATGTTTGGTGCAGCAGGCGGGGCGGAAGCGATCGCCCTAATCAAGAGCCTGCAAGAAGGAATCATTCCCCCGACGATCAATCAGGAGGAGCAAGACCCAGACTGCGATCTGGACTATGTGCCAAATACAGCCCGCAGAGCTACTCTCACCATCGGCATGTCCAATTCCTTTGGCTTTGGCGGTCATAATGCAGTCATCGTGTTGAAAAAAGTGTAACAGATAGAGTCTGTTTTCGTAGTCTCCGGTAGACTATGAGAGCAGGCTTTTTTCATTTCGGTAAAAAATGTGAAACGTTTTACAGTCCTGAATTCTCTAACTGGGGAGAAAAGGAGGGGAACAGTTTGAACAAAAAGCTTGGTCTCGTTGCACGCGCCAAGACCGGTGATTCAGAGGCATTCCAAATGCTCATGCACCAGGAAAAAGCCAATCTGTACAAGATGGCTTTCGTGTACACGCGCAACGAAGAGGATGCGCTGGAGGTTTTTCAAGAAACGGTCTATAAGGCTTTGATCTCCATTTCAAACGTAAGGATGATCAATATTTTACAACATGGCTGACGCGAATTTTGATCAACACGGCGATTGCCTATTTGGCTAAAAAGCGAAAGGTAATTTCGTTGAGTAAAGACATGATCGAAAATGTGCGAGATACAGAAGGTGTAAGGCTGGAAGAACGAATCGACCTTGTGGAAGCAATGGAAGAGCTCGAAGAAAAGTATGTAACGGTTCTCATGCTCAGATTTTATAAGGACTATTCTGTAAAGCAAATCGCAGCCTTGCTAGATTGCCCGGAAGGCACCGTGAAAACAAACATACATAGAGGTCTAAGTCTATTAAGAAAGAAGCTGAAAGGGGAGTATTTCAATGAGAGAAAAAATTCATGCCTATAAAGAGCAAGTAGATCGCATTCCGGTCCCTACAGAGAAGCTGGACGACATTATCACCAAAACGGTTCGAGAAGCATCGCCACAAAGAAAACGTCTAAACAAAAGGAAGCTGGTGTATAGTACAGGGGCTGCAGTCGTTGCTGTAGGTATCTTGTTTAGCTCAGCGACTGTCTCACCCGCGATGGCGAACCTAGTCTCCAAGGTGCCTTTGATTGGATCGATATTCGCTACTTACGGTGACAGCGGATTGAAGCAAGCGAGTGAAAAAGGCTTAACGACTGTCATCGGCGAGTCACAGAACGTAGGAGGCAATGCGATTACCGTCAATGAAGTCTACTATGATGGGACACGCTTTACGATTGGGTACACATTGGAAACGAAGGAGGCAGTCGGAGAGCATTATTTAGGCTCCTCACTAGATTTGACAGTGAACGGGGAAGCGTTTGGATACGCAGGAAGCAGCAAGCAAACACAAATCACTCCGACGCTTGCGACCGGAATTGTTGATATCGACGCAATTAATGGATTGCCTCAGGAGTTCAAGCTAGGATTGAGCTTCCAGGGGGAGGACGGCAAGAAGTGGAGCTTCTCCCTACCAATCAGTGAACGTACAGATACGAAACGCATTCCGATTAATCACCAGCAACAAGCTGAAGGCGTTGACCTGACCGTTTCGGATGTCACAATGGGTCCAGCAGGGCTGGTTGTGAGCTTCCAGGCAGTAACCGAGGAAATTGGGTATTTATCGAGCTATTTGGAATTCAAGGTGGTTGATGAAAAAGGGAACGAGCTGGGAGCGTATTCAGGCGGCAGCCAAAGTAAAAAGTCCGACGGCAAAGAGTATCTCACGGGTACAAGACGTTTCGACCCGGTGACAGCGGATGTAAAAGAATTAACGATCACGCCATATTTGTCATTGCCTACAAACGGTGGCGGTGTCGAAATCGATGGCAAAGGGAAAGAAACACTGATCCAATCGGCAATCGAGACAATACAAAAACATGGAAAGAACATCAAGTTCCATACGTTTACCATTTCCTTGAAAAAATAAAACCACACAAAAAAGCGTCACTCCACGTACTGGAGCGACGCTTCTTTACTTGATCCGAGCAAAAACTAGGATTGCTTTCTCATCGCACCTAGCTCTTCAACGATGGCGGTCATTTCATTGATGCCAAACGCCGCTTTTTTCTGCACCATGTTGTACAGGTACAGCAAATCCTCATAATGAACGAGATCGAAATCCTCCGGGCGCATCACTGCCGTATTCGCCATGTTCAGCTTTGCTTTGATACCCTCGATAATAACGGCCAGGTTTTCTACAGTAGGTTGATTCAGGTCAGCCATACTTTCTCTCTCCTCTCATCAAAGCTGGTATTTATTTCGTCAGTTGCCCACGTGTGACGCCCAACTGGTTGGTTGCCTTCAGGGTACGCCATACGTGTGTACCGCTAACTTCTCCGCGCAATGCTTTGCGATACAGACTGATTACTTCTTTCACGCGCTCTGGCTCTTCTTCCAAAAACTCGATGCGGTAGCTGCCGACATTCAGGGAGCGGAACTCTCTCAAGTACTCAGCACCTGACTGGTCAATCGCGTTATAAACGGTATTGCGGCAACCGGTATCCACACGTATAGGGTGAGAGAAACCGACGCGGTCTTTCAAAGAAATGCGGGAGGTTTCACATGGAGTTCCGCAGTTTGTATGGTCAGTACCTTCACTCATGAATGTGCAGTATACGCAGTGCTCCGTGTGGAACATCGGCATGTGCTGGTGGATAACCAGCTCCATGTTCGCAGCGTTTGAGCGGCTGAGCATATCGACCATCTGCTGGATGTTCAGATCGTACGATGGCGTGATGCGCTCAAGACCTGTTGCGAGGAACAGCTCAACTGCCTTGTGGTTCGCGACATTCAAGGAGAAATCGCCAATCAGCGGAATGTCGATTTCATCACGGCGAGACAAGTAGTAATAGAGTGCTCCCGTGTTGCGTACCAGAATAGCGTCTGGCTTGCTTTTCGCGATCAGGGCAAGGACACCGTTTTCATCCGGCATATGAATGCGCATCGTAGCAATCCCGATCTTTTTCCCGTACTTATGAGCCAGCTTGACACCCTCTGGATACTGCTTAACGAATTCAAAGTCAGCGTAGAGGAAGTCCACATCTGTTTGTGCAGCTGCTTCCAATTGCTCAAGCGAGCGGCACAGAGCTGTCAGAAGTGGTTTTTCCACTGGTTTGCTCTTTGGTGCATCCGCGTATACATTGATATCGTGATGGTGGTAAATCGGCGGCTTGGAACGCAGGAACACGAGTTGTTCGACTGCGTCACGACGCATCCGGTTCAACTCACTGACAGGTACGATAAGATCCCCTTCGAGATCGACAGTCAGATCGTGAGCTTCCAGGTGGAAAATAGTTCCGCCTAGACGGCTGAGTTGATCGTGCAGCAATTCAGCCGTCAGAGGACGCTTCAAAGCAGTCTCCAGCAGTACCTCGGAAGGAACACTGACAGCGTGATTCGCTTGTTTATCTACCCAAGTGACACTGAGCTTTTCACCCAGCTTGCCGCTTACGTGAACGGCTAGCGGGAAGGTGCGATAAGGCTTTTCCGTCTCGAACGTTTTGCGCAGGCGACGATCCAGCTCAGGATCGCTCGTCTTCCATACGCGGTCCCCGACGTGAAGGCGTTTCAGATTCACGTCATTGCGTCCCATAACGATTTCGTACATGCCTTTGGAAACTTCGCCTTCTACTTTTTTACTGCGGCTCAAAATATCGTAGATACGACCGCCTTCTTCTTTTTGCGTAGGGTCACCCGCGTCGAACACGATTCCGTCTCCGCGTTTGACAGGAGCAGTGATGTCCACCAAAACGCCTGTAGGAAGCAGTTTCTTCACGGTTCCCAAAAACACACCGCGGCTTTTCGGGAACGATCCATCTACGAGTTGCTTGTTGTTTGTCCCGGTCAAAAATCCGTGTGTAAACCCGCGAGAGAAGCTTTGTTGCAGCTCGCGTACTTCTACCTCGGATGGTCCTGTATCTTGTCCGGCAAAATAACGCTCGATGGCGGCATTGTATTTACTCACGACGTTTGCAACGTATTCAGGTGTTTTCAGACGACCTTCAATTTTAAAGGAAGTTACGCCAGCCTCGATCAACTCAGGAACCAAATCGATGGCAGCCAAGTCCTTCGGAGACAGCACGTAAGCGATATTCCCCATATCCTTTTGCACACCGTCTACCATCAGGTCATACGGCAAGCGACAGGCTTGGGCACATTCCCCGCGGTTTGCAGAGCGTCCACCCCACATTTCCGAGGTCAGGCATTGTCCGGAATAAGAAACGCACAAGGCACCGTGGACGAATACTTCCATCGGCAGCTTTGCTTTTTCTCCAATTTTTTTGATCTCTTTTAATGAATTTTCACGACCGAGTACGACGCGTTCCATATCAAACGGCTTCGTGAACTCCACCGCTTCCGGCGAAGTAATCGTCATTTGCGTAGAGCCGTGAATCGGGAAGTCTGGAGAAATCTCGCGGATCATCTTTACAAGACCGAGGTCTTGTACGATTACAGCATCTACTCCAGCGTGAATACAGGCGTCTATCAACTCGCGTGCATCTTCTAGTTCATTTTCAAATACGAGAATATTAAAGGTAAGGAAGCCCTTTACCCCGTACATGTGCAAATAAGCCATAATCTCAGGCAGTTCAGCCATTTGGAAGTTCTCAGCACGAGCACGCGCGTTGAACTTTTCTACCCCAAAAAAGATGGCATTGGCTCCGTTGGCCACGGCTGCCTTCAAACAATCCCAGTTACCAGCAGGTGCCAACAGCTCGATATCTTCACGCTTTATACCATTTCGCATGTGTATGTCATTACCTCCAAGGTCTTCAAACAAGCTCTTCTTCATCATAGGGAAATGTGCTGGTCACCGCAACAAAAACATCCTTTCTGCCAGATGTTGAAAATGTGCCTTCCAGAAAGACACCTTGAATGGTATCCTGTAAGAAAAATCGAAATATTCTATGAATCAGGGGAACCGATATATGTTAATCATCAAAGACATTTTGCTGCAGTTACTGTTCGTTATCGTCCCTGTTTTGCTGTATAGAAATGTTTGGCTGGGGCGATCAACCTCGAACAAGATGAGCGTCACATCATCAATGGTTATCGTTTGTAGCTCGATCAGTGTCATTTTTTCTATGAGCTTTCCAGTACAACTTAGTAATGGTATGGAGTACGATTTACGCTCGATACCGATCATTATTACCATTTTATATGCGGGATATATCCCGGGCATTTTGACGATTTTGGTGATGTTTGTCGTAAGGATCGTTTTGGGTGGCGATGGCGTTCTCATAACGATTCTTGGAGCGATGGTCTACGCGATCATACCGTTCTTCTTGGTCAATCGCTGGTATGGCTATTCTTTGCGAAAAAAACTAGCGGTCGTTCTCTTAATCGGATGCTTGAAGCAGCTATCCATCATCGGTGGAGGGATGGCGGTTTTGATCTGGAGAGGGTTCCCGTTGTCCATCATTAACGATTATCTGGAGCCGCTAGTGGAAATCGGCTACCTCGCTTTGATCGTACTAGGTGCAGCTGTTTATTTCATCGAGTTTATTCGAGAATCTCATATTATCCGCAAGCAGGTCGAACGTTCGGAAAAGCTGAACCTGATCAGCGAGTTGGCAGCCAGTGTTGCCCATGAAGTGCGCAATCCACTCACGGTGGTACGAGGCTTTGTCCAATTATTGCGTGAGGAGACGAATCCGAAAAACACTGAATACATCCGATTGGTTTTAAATGAACTCGATCGGGCTGAATTTATCATTTCCGACTATTTAAATCTGGCCAAGCCTCATTCTGAGACGCTGGAGCGACTGGATATTTCGCATACCGTGAAAGAAGTGACGGCCATCATGTCCTCTTACAGCGTCATGAACCGAGTGGAAATCGCCTGTGAGACCGAACCGGGCCTATTCGTTGAGAGCAACGCCGTTAAGCTCAAGCAAGCATTGATGAATCTAATGAAAAACGGTATCGAATCGATGGGACAAGGTGGCGTACTGCATGTCACCGTACAAGCAGCAGGGAATTATCATGTGATTTCCATTAAGGATGAGGGAGAGGGGATGACGCCGGAGCAGATTGAACAGATTGGGCTTCCTTTTTATTCAACAAAGGAAAAAGGGACAGGTCTTGGATTGATGGTAACTTGCCGAATCATCGAGGCGATGCAAGGGACGGTCCACTTTCAGAGTGAACGAGGACACGGAACGCAGGTGACAATTCAACTGCCTGCCGTGTATACGCTCGAAAAAGGAGGGGAACATGGACAAAGATCAAGAGGTGTGGGAGCGACTCTTTCATGAGTTGGCTGTAATCAGAAGCGAATTAAAAGCGTTCAAGCTCGAAACACGTGCAGAGCTTTATCAAATCAAAAGCGAGCTGAAAGAATGGCAGCAGCGAGAAGAACAGCGAAGGCTCCCGAGCGAAGGGGAATAGACCATGCGACGTTCCATAAACCGATGGTGGCAACAAACAGGAAAGGCTGTTTTCGTAGCAGGCTTGGCTTTAGCTCTAGTTGCATGCGGACAACCACAGGAAGCAGCAAAGCCTGCCACACAACCAACGACAGAAGCTACGCCAGCAATTGCAACTGCGCAACCCGAACAAATACTTAAACTGAATAACTTTACAGAACCGCTTTCTCTTCATCCCGGACTCATTTCGGATGTTTGGTCATCCAATGTTATTTTTCAGACGTTTGAGGGGCTGACTCGCATTGACGACAAGGGCGTTCCACAGCCCGCCATGGCGCAGGAAATCAAGGCATCAGACGATTTGCTGACGTACACCTTTACGATTCGCAACAATGCGAAGTGGTCGAACGGCGATCCCGTAACCGCTCATGATTTTGAAAACGCATGGAAATGGGTACTAGATTCTAAAAACGGTTCCGAGTATGCCTATCAGCTGTTTTATGTAAAAAATGCAGAGGCGGCCTTTGCTGGCAAAGCCAAGCCAGAAGAGATCGGGGTCAAGGCAACAGATGACAAGACACTGGTCGTCCAGCTGGAAAACCCGACGCCGTTTTTCCTGGAGCTGACGGCTTTTTACAGCTATTTTCCGCTAAATACCAAAGTGGTGAAAGAGAATCCGGACTGGGCGAAGGAAGCAGGACCAGCTTACACCTCGAATGGACCGTTCAAACTCGATAAGTGGGAGCATAAAACCAAGCTGACGCTCACGAAAAACGAGCATTACTGGGACGCAGACGCTGTCAAGCTGACCAAAGTCGAAATGAATATGATCAATGACGCAAATACAGAATTGTCGATGCTGGAGGGCGGCGATCTCGATTGGGCAGGTGCCCCAACTGGCAATCTTCCACTCGACGCGATGCCGACTCTACAGGAAAAAGGATTGCTGGTGATCACGCCAAAAGCCGGGACGTATTGGTATGAATTCAATACAGAGCAAAAGCCTTTCCACAACAAAAAAATTCGCCAAGCCTTTTCATACGCGATTAACCGGAAAGACATCGTGGAGAACATCACGCAAGGAGGGGAATTGGTTGCGACAGCCGTAGTGCCGCCTACGATGTTTGCTGAGAACGAGCAAGGCTTGTTTACGGACAATGACATAGAAAAAGCCAAGCAGCTGTTAGCGGAAGGCATGAAGGAAGAAGGGTACGCCAGCATCGACCAGCTCCCGCCGATTACACTGTCCTATAATACGGAGGAAGCACAAACCAAAATCGCGCAAGCCGTACAGGACATGTGGCAAAAAAGCTTGGGTGTGCACGTCAAGCTGGAGAATCAGGAATGGAATGTTTACTATGAAAACGTGAAAAACGGGAAGTACCAAGTAGCGCGGATGGGGTGGACGGGGGATTTCAACGATCCGATTAACTTCCTGGAAATATTCCGAACGAAGGAAGGCAACAACCATACTCGTTGGGAGAATCGTCAATATGCCGATCTATTGGCGGCTTCTGCCAAGGAGAAGGATGCTGCCAAACGAAAAGCGATCTTGCAAGAGGCTGAGAAAATCTTGGTGGACGAGATGCCAGTCATTCCGTTTTACTTCAAGTCTACGGTGTATGCGCAGAACCCCAAGTTGAAAGGTGTAGTCATTTCAGGTTTGGGATATGCGCAGTACAAATGGGCGTATTTCGAATAAATCATACAGTAGTCACATTCGAAGGGCTGGTCAGTCGGATTATTCCACGACCAGCCCTTCGAATACGATAGAGACTTTCTCTTCCATGATTTCTTCGAGTGCCCAGGCACCTTCGCTGCGTACCCAATCATAAAGAGCATTATAGTAAATGTTTTCCAACATATTCGCAGCGACAAGAGGGTTGAATTTACTTTTCAATTGATTCTTTTCTTGCGCTTCTTCAATCAGGTCAGCGAACAGTTGACGCAATTCAAAGTACATGTTCTTTTCATTCTCAAGCACTTTCCGATGCTTCATCGAGGATTCTACGACGACTTTGATGAAATCGAAATTGGTGATGGTGACTTCATTCATGATCTTGTAGATCCGCAGCACCTTCGACTTGCATTCGTCACCATAATCCCACTCTTCCCGGCGCTCCTCGATTTCATGCAGACGCTCATATCCCCAGTTAGCGAGAATGGCTTCCTTTGAAGTGAAATGCAGAAAGATCGTACCGCGTGCAACATCCGCTTCTTCGGAAATCATGTCGATTGTGGTTGCTTCAAAGCCGTGCGTTTTGAAAAGCTTGATGGCAGAATTGAAGATTTTTTCGCGAGTTTCGCGCTTTTTCCGTTCCCGTCTCGTCGTCAAGTATGTAGCACCTCCCTATGAACTCGTACGCTTGATTATAACACAACCGTTACCTAACAAAAGAATAGTTCATGCAAGTACGCATAATTTAGGTGAAAAAAGGATAGACTTCTGCGAAGGTCGAATGTATATTTATATATCATAATGAATAATTATTAAATCATACCAGGCTCGAGATGCATGGGGTGGAGGAGAGTAAAATGGGTGTTGCAAAGGCGCTGGCAGTACGTCAGGCTACGATGAAAGACGTGGATGCCATGTTGGAGATTGTTAATGAATATGCACAGCAAGGCTTGATGCTACCACGTACGAAGCTGTCTTTCTTAGAAAACTTGCAATCCTTTATTGTCGCTCATGATGGAGATTCGGTCGTAGGTGTCGCAGGCCTACATATTTTGTGGGAGGATCTGGCTGAGATCCGCTCCTTGGCTATCTCGGAAAAAGCGAAGGGGTTGGGTGTTGGGAAACATCTGGTTCTTCATTTGGTTGAGCAATGCCGCCTTCTGGGAATTAAACGTGTACTGGCGCTGACTTATCAACAAGTGTTTTTTGAAAAGTGCGGGTTTTGGGTGGTTGCCAAGGAAACGCTGCCACAAAAAGCTTGGAAGGATTGTATTAATTGCTCCAAGCTGCCGATGTGCGACGAAATTGCTATGATTTTCGAAACAGCCTGATACATTTGGTCTAGCCTTCCTTTTTTCTTTTCTGGTACTATATTCATATGAATAGTAGAAATATAAATAATATTCTATAAGTATATCAGAAAAAGAGATTGGAAAAAATGGGGGGCTTTTCCATGAAATTGGGCGCTCGTATATTACTCGTACTACTATTGGCAGGAAGTGTACCGTTGACGGCAGCGGGAGTGTTTGCTTATCAGGAATCCAAGCAGGAATTGTTGAAAGGAAGTGCCGCTACACTGGAAGCACTTCGTCATAGCAACAAGGAACAGGTGGAAAATTACTTTCGTGAGCGAGCCAGGAACGTGGATACGTTGGCTGCATCGGGAACAGTAATGTCTGCCCTTTCTTCGTTTGAGGACGTGTGGCGGCAAGGACAAGAATCGCCTGCTTATGAAGAAGTGCAAGCGCGGTATACGAACGAATTAAAGATGGAGGTCGCTCGCTACGGCTTCGTAAATGCTTTTCTGCTGAATGCACAAGGGGACATCGTGTACGAGACAAAGCCGCAGGCCGATTTTGGTACCAATCTCCTGACAGGTCCCCACGCCGACTCTGTATTTGGCCAGACTGTGCAGCAAGTCAAGAAAACCCAAAGCGCAGAAATGTCGGATCTAGGCAGTTACGAGCCATCTGGAGGGGCTCCAGGTGTATACATTGCAGCGCCGATCTACGAGCGTGGTTACGTCATCGGGCAAATAGCAGTCGAAGTATCTATGGATTATATTTCTAGAATATTCAACCAACGAGAAGGACTGGGGGAAACCGGGAAGATTTACTTGGTTGGTGGTCCGGACAAGCTCATGCGCTCACAACTGGGCAGTGGGCCAAATACGTTGTTACAGCAAAAAGTAGATACACCCATCGTTGATCAAGTCTTGCTCACCCAACAATCTGAAGGAACGGTTGAAAGCATGGATTACTTCGGACAGCAAGTACTCGTGTCCTATGATCAGGTCAAAGTGGGGAAGAAGACGTGGGCGATTTTGGCAGAGATGAATATGACCGAAATACTGGAGGGTCCAACCCGCATTCGGGATGCCATGATTGCCTTTAATGGTGCCGTCCTCTTGCTAATCGTCATCATCTCGTTATTTACAGCAAATTGGCTTCGCCGCTCGTTTCGCGGCATGCTTGCCGTGGCAGAGCGGATCGGGCATGGTGATTTTTCGCGTGAGATTCCTGACAAGCTATTAAAACGAAAAGATGAATTGGGGGAGCTGGCCTGGTCTCTCGTTACGATGCAGAAGCAACTGCGCAAAATTTTGTTTCAGATTCAGCAGGCAGCCGCTTCCGTTTCCGGTGCGGTGCGAAATATTCAGGGAAACACCAGTGAAATTGCCGCTTCCAGCCAGCAAATTGTCCTCGTCGTCGATCAAGTAGCTGCATCTGCTGATAGTCAGGTGGAAAAAATGGGACAAACCTTGAATCTGGCTGTTGATTTGACGAAAGATGTGGCGGTTGTAACGGAAAATGTAGAACGGGTAACCGTATCTGCGGAAGAAATGAAGCAGCATGTACACGCAGGCAGACGTGCGATTGCAGATGTGATGGACAGTATGGACGAAATCAATCGTTCGGTAGAAGCTGCAACGGATGTGATTCATGTATTGGAAGGGCGCTCGAAGGACATTTCGAGAATTATCTCCGTCATTACAGAAATTGCCCGACAGACCAATCTTCTAGCCTTGAATGCTGCGATAGAAGCGGCTAGAGCAGGAGAGCATGGCAAGGGATTTGCAGTCGTCGCAGGGGAAGTGCGCAAGCTGGCAGAAGATACCAACAGTGCTGCCCAGCAGATCGTAGGCATGATTGGAGACGTACAAAAGGATACGAAGGAAGCAGTCGCCAGAATGGTCGAGGGTGCCCAAACGACCGCCCACGGGATGAAAACAGCACACCAATCGCAAGAGATGTTCCAGCACATCGAGGAAAACATCCTCGGGGTGTCGCAAGAAATTAATGGTGTCAGTGAAGCATTCAAGCGTATGGCGCCAGATGCCCAGCAGGTAGCCGTTGTCGCTGGGGAAGTATCGTCGGCATCGATGCAAGCGGCTGCTGGTGTCCAAAGCATCTCAGCTGCGGTAGAGGAGCAGAGTGCAGCGATGGAGCTAATCGCAGATGCTGCGAATCAGCTGGCCATTCTAGCAGAAGAGCTGAGAAGCTCACTTGCAACCTTTGTTTCGCGCGAAAGTTAAGAAAAGAGGGACGGAGCAAAAGTCGGTGACAACTGTCTTTTCTCCCGTCTCTTTTTGTATTTTGGAAGGATATCTCACACAAAATGTTGAATGATAAGGACGATGGAGAGTTTCAAGCCGGAGGGACGTAAGCGTGCACAAACTAGATTGGGAACTATATCTGCTACCGTTCGAACAAGCTGTAGAAGAAATCAAAGTCAAAATTAAAAATATCCGTAACGAGCTGCGCAAACGCAAGGAGCATTCACCGATTGAGTTTGCGGTGGGCAGGGTCAAATCGATCCCGAGTATTTACAACAAGGCAAACCGCTTGCAGTTTCCGATTGATGAGAATATCTGCTGGGAAATTCGCGATATCGCGGGAGTCCGCGTCATTTGCCAGTTTATTGATGATATACCTGCTGTCGTTGAGATGATCCGCAACCGCGGAGACATGCGTGTGTATTTGGAGAAGGATTATGTCTCCACCCCAAAAGAAAGCGGATATCGCGGTTATCACCTTGCCGTGGAGTATCCGATCATGATGGCGGGTGGCCAAGTGACCATTCCGGTAGAAATTCAGATTCGCACATTGGGAATGAATTTTTGGGCGACGATTGAGCACTCGCTGAATTATAAATACGAGGGAATTATCCCATCCGATATACGGCAAAGATTGTTCGAGGCTGCCAAGGCGTCCTACAAGCTAGATAGCGAAATGAACAACATCCGGGACGAAATTAAAGACGCCCAAGCAGAATTTACGAAAAAAGAAGTGCCGATGGAGTCATTGTTATCGTTGGTGGAGCTGGATCTCGACGTCGATGCGGCAATGGACGAAGGCAGTATGAATGAGAGGACTGGAGAAGAGAATGACAAGCATTAATTGGCTGGAAGAAACAAATAAACGCAAGGACGAACTGATTGCGACGACACAACAATTTTTGCAAATTAAAAGCGTTTTGGACCCCGAAACAGCACGGGAAGGGCCCCGTTTGGAGAAGGGATTCAGCAAGCGCTTGACTTTGCGCTAGGCGTGTGTGAAAAAGCAGGCATGACAACCAAAGACGTCCGCGGGTATGCAGGGCACGCTGAATTCGGACAAGGTGAGGAATTGATCGGCATTCTGAGCCATGTCGATGTCGTACCGGAAGGCGATGGCTGGAGTACGCCTCCGTATGCAGCCGAAATCGTGGATGGACGCATGGTAGCCCGTGGTGCGATTGATGACAAGGGACCGACAATGGCAGCCATTTTCGCAGCGAAGATCGTGATGGAGCTGGGATTGCCGCTGTCGAAGCGCGTGCGCTTTATTTTCGGTACGGATGAAGAATCGAGCTGGCAGTGTGTGAACACGTATTTTGAAACGGAAGAAATGCCGACGATGGGCTTTACACCAGATGCAGACTTCCCATTGATCTATGCGGAAAAAGGCTTGACCGATCTGTCGTTGCGTCAGACGCTTGCATCCTTCCAAAGCCTCGGAATACCTGCTGCGGATAATGTGGCGGCAAAGCTCGTTTCCTTACAAGCGGGCTTAAGGATGAACATGGTTCCAGACAAGGCTGTAGCAACGATTGCGCCAATCGGCTTGAATAGTGAGGCGATTGCACAAAGTTATCGCCAGCACTTAGAAGCGACTGGCTTGAAAGGCAAAGTGGAGGAGCAAGACGGTCTCGTAGTGCTGCACATGGAGGGCGTCTCGGTTCACGGAATGGACCCGAGCAAAGGCGTCAACGCGGGTACCGAGCTTATTCACTTTTTGCGCACCTTGTCATTGGATGAGCGGGGAGCTGTATTTGTAAGCTTGGCTGATCGTTATTTGCACAAGCAGCATTACGGTGAAGTGCTCGGCATCGCGCATGATGATGAAGAAATGGGTGCGCTCACACTTAACACAGGTGTGATCGAGTATGACGAAAAGCAGGATGCGCTTTTCCGTCTGAATATCCGTTACCCACATTCTGTTGCCTTCGAAAAATGGTCGGCCGTTCTTGCTGAACGATTCAGTGAAGGGGCATTTATGCTCGAAGTGGCTGAGCATCTGACACCGCACCGCGTCGACCCGAATCATCCTTTGGTGACGACACTGCAACGCGTGTATACCGAACAAACGGGCGAGGAAGCTGGCATTATTGCAATTGGCGGCGCTACCTACGGTCGTTCGCTGGATGTTGGGGTAGCATTCGGACCACTTTTCCCAGGTCGTCCTGACAGTGCCCACCAGCGAGATGAATATATTTTCGTAGATGATCTGATCAAAGCGACAGCGATTTACGCGCAAGCGATCTATGAATTAGCGAAGTAGGAATAGCAAGCGGCTGGACACAAGTGCCAGCCGTTTTTATTTTTGCGGAAATCAGGAGAGACAAAACTCTTTGCAAATGCTGGAAGTCAGTACTATAATGCAAGTAACGATTGATCGATTAATCATTCATTAGCAAGGAGCCTGTATAGCATGCCACTTTCAGAAGAACAAGTGCTAAAAATGAAGCAAAAGCGGGAAACGATTCTTCAGCAGGCAGTTCTCTTGTTTGCCGAGCGCGGCTATGATGATACCACCATTGCAAAAGTTGCGAAGGCATCTGGAGTGAGCTTTGGCAGTGTTTTCACGTACTTTGAAAACAAGGATCAGCTCTTTCATGCCGCCGTCACGGAGCCATTACAAGAGCATTCGGTCAAACTGCTTGATTTTGATCCCCAAGCATCTGAGCCATTACTGGAATTAGAGAGAATGGTGACCAATCACATCAAGCTTTTCGCCGCGTTCGATTCGTACTTGCGTCTGGTCGTACAAGTAGTCGGCTACTACAATCGTTTTGCCCATTCATTTGCTGAGTTAGATGTGTTTCATAACACCTTTCGTACGAAAATTGCGGAGCTGTTAATCAATGGACAAGAGAAAGGACTCCTGCATGTTCAAGACCCCAAATACGTGGCGACAGCGTACATGAGCCTGTTAATTGGTCTACGTGTGAATTTGACCGATAAGCCACAAAGCAACATGTGGGAAAAATTTGTTCCGTTTGCCATGCAGCTTTTTGGACCGAAGAATCGCTAGCATTCGCCATCGGTCTTTTTTTTTGGAATATAAATGATTGATTAATCAATCGTTATAAAAAGAGGAGTGGTCACGATGAGTTTTTGGAAGTTCGACAGCAACATTCAGATCAGGCTGATGTTACAATTTTTGACGACGATGGCGAGCATGACTGTGACCCCGTACTTGATTGTTTTTTTCTCCAAGCAATTGGGGACGGTTGTAACGGGTTTTATGTTTTTAGGCGTGATGGCAGCGAGTGTCGCAGGCTCTTTTGCAGGGGGATATGTAGCAGACAGGATCGGGCGAAAAAAAGTCATCGTTGTATGTGAGGCGGTTATCTTCCTCAGTTTTCTTGGTGTGGGCTTCGTCAACTCGCCCTGGATTCAACTGCCTTACGTGACATTTATTTTGTTTCTATTCAATAACTTTTGTTTGGGGGCGTCTGGTCCTGCTTACCAAGCACTCATCATTGATGTGAGTCAGCCTGAGAACAGGCGAGCGATTTTTACGGCTTCCTATTGGTTGAATAATCTGGCGGTAGCCATAGGAGGATTGGTAGGTGCTTTTTTGTTCGACAAGCATTACTTTGCCCTTTTTCTCGGTGTGGCTGTAAGCATCGCGATTTCGCTCGCCATTACGATCCTGTTTATCAAGGAAACGTATGTGCCAGAAAAACGCTCACGCTCGGCGTCTAGCAAACAAAGACAAAAAGATTCGAGTTTTATGGCTGATGTCTTGGGAGCTTATAAAGAAGTGCTCAAACATCGGATTTTTCTGCTGTTTACTATAGCGAATCTGCTCATTGTAGCTGTAGAGGAGCAATTGACCAATGTCATAGGCCTTCGTTTAGTGCAAGATATCCCGGAGCCAGAGCAGTTATTTTCGTTTCTTGCCATTCAGGTAGATGGGATGAACTTGTTAGGCCTATTAAAAACAGAAAATACGTTGCTCGTTGTTTGCTTGACCGTTTTGGTCTCCTACGTGATGAAGAACATGAGAGATAGGGCCGTGCTCCTGTCAGGCTTGGTCCTGTACTTTTGCGGGTATGCCTGGATTAGCTTCAGCAACTCTCCCGTTGTCTTGCTCATTGCCATGTTCTTCGCGACACTGGGTGAAGTGATGCACATTCCGGTAAAACAAGCGTTACTCGCCAATATGGTGCCGGATCATGCGCGGAGCACGTATATGGCTGTACATTCCCTGTTTAGCATTGTGGGGGTCAGCAGTGCAGGTGTGTTTATTCTTGTCAGTGCGTGGGTTCCTAACGTTGTGATCACCGGAATTTTTGCAGGGATGGGACTGATTTGTCTCGTGCTATTTCATCGGATCACGAAAAAGGTCGGGCAAGAACAAGACGCTGCTACGAAGTCCACCCAAACAAATGCGACAGCATGAAGAAGTACTCGAGCGCATTCGCGACACTGGTTGGGGAAATAATATCAAATAGAGTGTAGACAATTTGGGAAAAAGAGGGTTTTGTAAGCGATTTCTCGAAAACATAAAGGGAATACGTCAGTATCGAAAAGGAGATAAATGATGGACGATCTCACGAAATTGATCAAAGATTTGACGGAAACGGACGGAGTACCTGGGCACGAGCGCGAAGTAAGGGTGAAGATGGAAGAATACTTACAGCCTCTCAGCGACGAGTTGGTAAAGGATCGGCTAGGTGGGGTACTCGGAAAGAAGACGGGTGCAGAAAATGGTCCGAAAATATTGCTCGCGGGACATTTGGATGAAGTGGGCTTCATGGTGACGCATATCACGCCAAAAGGGTACTTGCGTTTTATACAGCTCGGCGGATGGTGGCCGCACAATATCCTCTCACAGCGCGTGAAGGTCAAAACACGCAAAGGTGAGCATCTCGGGCTCATTGGCTCGAAGGCACCACACGCTCTGGAAAAAGAAGAGCGGGAAAAAGTCATGAAGCTTAAGGATTTGTACATTGACATCGGGGCAAAAGATGAAGCAGATGCGAAGGAAATGGGTGTTCGCCCTGGTGATTGGATTGTCCCTGACAGTGATTTTACGACGATGCGCAACGGAGAGCTGTGGGTCGCAAAGGCGCTTGATAATCGAGCGGGGTGTGCGCTGGCAATCGAGGTGCTGAAACGTTTGCAGTCAGAAGAGCATCCAAATGTGCTATACGCCGGTGCAACCGTTCAAGAAGAAGTTGGGACGCGTGGTGCTGGCACAGTAGCGAGTCTAGTTGAACCGGATATTGCTTTTGCTGTCGATGTGGGACTCGCATATGACACTCCTGGAAATGAATCGTATCCGATGACCTGCAATGTGGGGGACGGTCCGCTCGTTATGTTATTTGATGCCACGATGATTCCGCATACTGGATTGCGAGATCTCGTATTCGACACAGCAGAGGAGCTCGGCATCAATATCCAGGTGGATGCCCTCGCAGGAGGCGGAACAGACGCAGCGAAATTCCATACAAGCGGCATTGGTTGCCCGTCGATTGTTGTCGGCTTTGCGACAAGGTATATTCACAGCCATAATGCGATTATGGCAAAAAGTGATTTCGAGCAGGCTGCCCAGCTACTGACAGCTGTCATCAAGAAGCTCGATAAAGAAATGGTTCAACAACTGCTCGATAGATGAAGTAGGCGAAACCCTCTCCATGCATGTATGATTGCGATGGAGAGGGTGTTTTTTGTGATGATGGAGAGGTTTTGTGATCACGAGCCTCGGAGAAAAATACCCGGGAGTTGAACGGTTTAGTTGTTTTTTCGAGAGTACTCCTTTAGTATAGGTAGGATAGGATTTCGCAAGGGCAACAACCTGCCTAGGATGAATTTGATTGATGAGAGCCGGTTTTATCGCATCCACTGTCCATGCAGTCATGGTGTGGCGAATCGGTTCGCTTGTGAAAGGAAGTGGAAGTTATGGCAAAATCGTTTGCGTCTTTTGGTTTTCGTCCGGAGCTGATGCAAGGGATTCAAGACCTGTATTATAAAGAACCGACACAAATTCAAGAGGAAGCTATTCCTCTCATTATGGAAGGCAAAGATCTAATCGGACAAGCTCAGACAGGTACGGGAAAAACAGCTGCATTCATGCTGCCGATCCTCAACGCATTGGAAGAGGGAAAACGCGACATTCAAGCGCTCATCCTCACCCCGACACGTGAGCTTTCCATTCAGATTGCCAAAGAAGTAGAAAAACTGGGTAAGCACCTGAATGTAAACGTGCTGTCTCTGCACGGTGGAACGGATATCGACAGGCAACTAAGCAAACTGAAAGAAACCGTTCATGTTGTAGTCGGAACACCAGGGCGCGTGCTGGATCATATGAAGCGCGGATCGCTCCATTTTGGACGCATCTCCACATTGGTGCTGGATGAAGCAGATAAAATGATGGAAATGGGCTTCTTGGAAGATGTGGAGCAAGTGATCGTGCACACGCCTTCCCAGCGTCAGGTGCTGTTGTTCTCTGCTACAATGCCTGATTTGGTGAAAAGACTGGGGCACCGCTTCATGAAGCAGCCACCGCATATCAAGATCGAGGGCAAGCAGAAGACTGTTGAGCGCATTGAACAATTTTACTATGTAGTGAACCAAAGCGATAAGACGGACGCTCTCGTCGATGTGCTGGAGCAAGAGAAGCCGTTCTTGACCATCGTGTTTGCCAATACGCAAGTACGTGTACAGCAACTTACAGCTCGATTGCAAGAAAATGGCCTCTCTGCGAAAGCACTGTACGGTGATTTGTCCCAAAACAAGCGGGAACAGCTGATGAAGCAATTCCGTGAGATTCGTTTCCAATACTTGATCGCGACAGATATCGCGGCTCGTGGACTCGACGTAGAAGGCGTAACACATGTTATCAACTACGATTTGCCGAATGACGTGGATAGCTACATTCACCGCGTTGGGCGTACAGGTCGTGCGGGACAAAAAGGTAAAGCAATCTCCCTCATTTCTCCTCGTCAAAAGAACTTGATGGGGCGTTTTGCCAAAGCCACGAAGGCATCGATCGAGGAAAGAATTTTGCAGGAAGGTCGCCATCTGGATGCGGGTCGCCGTCAACGTGCGGAAGAACGGGAAGCTCATTTCATTGAGCTGCGAGCGCAACAGTCGAAAGAGCAACAGAAGGAAAAAGACAAAGAGTTTTCTCCTGTACGTGAAGCCTTGAAGAAAAAGACAAAGGTAAAACCAGGCTACAAAAAGAAGATGGCGCGTGAACTGGGTGAAATGCAGACGCAGTATGAGAAAAATCGCAAGAAGGCAGAAGCGATTGCAGCACGCAAAGCGGGTAAATCCGCGAAGCCAGCCGATGCCAAGAAAGCGGGAAAAGGTGGAGCTACTCGCTCTGCTAAGGGTGGAAGACCGTTTAGTCAATCCTCATCCGCTGGGAAAACGCGTGGAAATAAGTAAAGATGGTAAGAGAAACTGTCCAGGCTCGAAAAGGGTCTGGGCAGTTTTTTTGATTTAACGATGTTAAGTTGAAATATGTTCATGAATTGTGGTAGTTTATTGTGTATTGTTTGTTAAAATACTTTTTTTAAGTAAGGATGAATTATGAAAAAAAGAAATAAAATTGCTCTCGTTTCTCTTTTGGCAATCGTAGGTGTGGTTTTGTTTTTCATCGTGATGAACAAAACGGTTCATACTGAATATGAGTCGCTAAATGAAACGGACAAACAGATGTTAACCGAGTTGTCGACGATTTATCAACATTTTGAGCAATCACCGGATCAGCTTTGGAATAAGGAGTATGATTTTCGAACCTTACCTCTCTTGCTAGTGCACACGAATAAAGATGGAGGGTTTTTCCGAGAAGAGGCCTTTGCAGTAAATGTGAAGCAATTCGAAAACAGTATGTTTGCCACAGAAATCAAAGTGCCAGAGTCATTCGGTTTGCCTAAGGTGTATCGGGTCAGCCGTTTTGATCCGTCTACGATTTCTGCGTGGATGCCCTTTAACTTTGCGACTCTTGAGATGGATGGCACCGAAGCCATGTATTACAAGTATCATCCCAAAATGTTTAGCGATCCGGAGTTGTATTTTGATTTTGCTTCTTTTTTGCTGCATGAATCGTTTCATATTTTTAAACAAAAAAATTGGACCTATGACGCTGATGGGGCAGAATTCATTGATAACTACCCCGTTACAGAAGAAAATTACGCCTTGATGGGACTCGAATTCAAGCTGCTGGATCAGGCAATGGCTGTGAATGATACCGAAACCATCAAACAGCACTTGCGTGATTGGGCGATCGTGCGCAGCTATCGTTATCAGAAATGGCCACAACTGGTGGGGGAAACCAAGACAGAGGCGATTGAGGGATCAGCCCGCTATATCGAGTATCGTTTCAGCAAGCTTACAGGTGGAAAGCTGACCGTTCTTGCGACGAAAGAGGAGCCTTTTCACGTTACGTTTATGCATGCATTTGATGTGATTGCCAATGGTCAAGTGTCCCCGAGTTATTTGGTAAGAAGTATTCGGTATGAGACCGGTTCGGCCCTTGAGCTGTTGATGGACAAAGCCGCTATTTCTTGGAAAGCAGCGATCGAGGATCACCCGCAGAAACCGGGACATACACCCTATGAAATAGTAAAATCCTATTTCAACATACAGGATAGTGCTAGCATGGAAAAAGAAATAGAGAGTATCAAGAGCAAGTATGGATATGAAGCTCTTCTGGAGCAAGGGGCAAAGATTGCGAACTTGAATAAAGAAGAGCAGTAACATTCCTAAAAAGGCTTATTCCACTTCGATCAGGAGGAGGAATAAGCTTTTTTCGTACCCAAAATCGAAGGATGACCTAAATCTGTTAGGAATACGCTCTGAGATAAAACGCCGTACAGAAAAAAATGAAGAAGAACTGATCATTAGTTAAAAATATACGGTTCTGACCATAATTACCTTTCTTTTTGAAAGAAGTTGTTATAATGAACATAAAACAAGGAGGGAGATCAAATGGATCGGATTGATGAACAAATCCTCCGCTTATTACGGGAAAACGCACGAATCACAAGCTCAGACATCAGCAAGCAGGTTCATTTGTCCGTGCCTGCGGTCTCCGAGCGAATACGCAAGCTGGAGGATACAGGACTCATCAAGCAATTCACGGTGAAGTTGGATCGGGAACAGCTAGGGCTTTACCTGATTGCATTTGTGATGGTGCAAATCGAAAAAACGGAGCATATCGCTGGCTTCCGTGAAACGGTCTTGCAGGCAGACTCTGTGCTGGAATGCCATCATATTGCGGGAGCTTACGATTATGTATTGAAGGTTGCCGTAAAAGGGACGGCCGATCTGGAACGATTTATCTCTGAAACATTGAAGCAAGTAGAAGGTGTAAGCAAGACGAATACGATGATCGTCCTGTCTTCCATGAAAGAGGAGATGTGAACCTGATGGTGATCTGGAACGGTCTATTATTCGGGATGATGCTCCAGCTATCCGTTGGTCCGGTTTGTCTCGGGGTATTGCATCGCTCGATGACTCGGCGATTGCGGGATGCACTCATGATGGTACTGGGGGTTGCACTCGCAGATGCGGTTTATATGGTGGGAGCGATTGGGGGACTGTCACTGCTGTTACAGATCCATTGGGTCAAACAGATGGTTTTGATTATGGGAGCCCTGATTTTGACTTGGTTTGGGATTCAAACCTTGCGTGCCATAAAAGGCAAAGGAGTACATGAACAAGCTTCAGTCCAGCATGCTCCATCGGGTCAAGGCAGCTTTTGGCACGGCGTGCTTCTGACGCTCGCGAATCCTCTGACCGTTCTGTTTTGGGCGGGAGTTTTTGGCTCACTTTTGGCATCTGGCACTTTTGTTCATTCAACAGAGTTGTTCTTGTTTGCTTCAGGCTGTCTGTTATCGACTTTATTGTTCCTAGGGCTGGTAGCTTTGTTGGCCGCGTATTTGGCTCGATTTTTTCGCCAGGGTTGGCTCAACGTTTTTCATGGGATCAGTGCTGTCTTTCTCATTGGGTTTGCGATTGTCCTTCTGCAAAAAGCTGTCTGATGCCTCCATACTGGCCTTTTTAAAGGAGTTGGGAATGACTGCATCGAATTTTAATAGAATACAGGAATTGCGATCGAAAATAGTGTTTTCCTCCCATGTGATTTGGGTAATAGATAGGAAGATAGAACCCTTTCTTGTGAAAGTACCATAGTACAGGGTGTGAGGAGAACCAGTGATGACGACGGATACGTGCTTGAAATGCGGCAGTCCGATGGGCCGGGGAGAGTACACTTGCCAGGTTTGCGGAGAAAACGAAATACAAGACTACCAGATGATTCGCAATTACGTGAGAAGTTATCCGAATTCAAATGCGATGCAAATTGCCAATGCTACAGGGATATCTGTTTCAAAAATATTGCGTTATATAAGAAATGGTTCGTTGACGGTAGTAGACAGTCCGTCCCGCAGAGGGCGATCATAAGAAAAAGAGAAAAGCCCACAAGCAGTCACGAATGCATTTCGTGTAGCCTTGTGAGCTTTTTTATTTTTGATGCAAATCTATAACCAGCGTAGACCCTTTGGATAATGATTTTTGAGTTGCCCCTCAGATTGCTTGCCCCAACCGATGGAGAATCCATCTACAGTAACCAGCGTCCAGCCGCTTTCACCATCACGCGAGAGCGCTTCTCCTTTTAAGTACCGCAACATTTCAGGATCGTCTGCGCCATACGAAGCGACACGGGCTGCCTCCTCAGGGGAGAGGGCAAGTGCCAAGGCGTGTGCAGGTTCAAATCTGTTCTTTTTTACAGTTCCTAGGTGCAGACCGACGCGCGCGACCTTGAGTTTGTCCCAATCGAGCTCGGGAGCAGGTGAGTAGTAAAGGTGCTCGCCAAACAAAAGAAAAGCTGATTCATCATCGAATAGTTTGGAGAGCGCCGGGAGTGCTTCATCCGCGAACGTACGCCAAGCTGCCAGGGCTTCTTTTCGACCCGCCGGAGCTGATTTTGCCGCACGCTTTTCTTTACGCTTCCCGGCAGGTTCATGAACTTCAGTGGCCTCACTTTTTTGCAGCTTGGCGAGGTAATGACCTTCTCCCTGGAGACGATGCGGCCACAATCTGGCTGTCTGAGTGAGTTGCTCGTTTTGCGGCGAGGCCCACTCTGGTTGACCAGCAGAAAAGCAATCTGCATGTGGCAGCGAGACGATCTCAAATTCCGGGTGACGTCCCAGGAAGTTAACGAGTGACTGCTCATTTTCCAACGGAGCGAATGTGCAGGTGGAGTAGACCAACGTCCCGCCTGGCTTCAGCATCGTAGCTGCCGCTTCGAGAATATCACCTTGCATGAGATGGCACTCGGTTACTTTTGCAGGGCTCCAGTCTTCTATTGCTTCGGGCAGCTTGCGGAACATTCCTTCGCCGGAGCATGGAGCGTCTACTAAAATTCGATCAAAAAACTGGGGGAATCGCTCCTGTAAGCGTTCAGGCGTTTCGTTGGTCACGACGGCATTGGTCACGCCGCAACGCTCCAGATTTTCTGACAAGGCTTTTGCCCGAACAGGATGGATTTCGTTTGCCACAAGCATTCCTTGTCCATGCAAAAACGCTGCAAGCTGCGTCGATTTCCCTCCTGGCGCTGCACAAAGGTCGAGGATGCGCTCACCCGGTTGTGCACCGAGTGCTTCGGCAGCGGACATCGCGCTTGGCTCCTGCAAATAGTACATGCCAGCGGAGTGAAAAGGATGCTTGCCGGGACGATCTGGCTCTTTGTAGCGAAAACCGTTTTCGCACCAAGGGACTGCTTCCAGAGCAAACGGCGAGATTTTCAAAAAATCATCACGACCCACCTTCAACGGATTGACCCGCAAGCCGTGTGTCACAGACTGATCATACGAGGAAACGAATGCCTCATAATCGTGTCCGAGCAAGGTTTGCATGCGCTCGGTAAATGGTGTTGGTAAAATTTTTGTCATAACAGCCTCCGATGTCAGATTTTGGCCCCTTGTGAAAGGAAAAGATAGAATCATGGCGAATCATAGAGAATGAGGTGAGAGCATAATGGAAGGATCCCGTGCAAAACGCTACCGCTCCCGGCGGAGGAATGACTCGGAAGTAAGCCGGTTTTGGATCATGGGGTTGCTGTTCTCACTGCTGGTGCTCGCTTTTGAATTCTTTATCGAAATACCCGCCGACGCAGATTGGCTGATCGATATGGAGATGGCTTTGTTTTCTGCCAGCTTTACGTTACTTGCCTTTTATCTGCTCGGACTGACTTTTGCCTTTTCACGCCACCAAAAGGCAGGGAAGATCAATCACCAAATCATCATCTATGTATGGTTGGGTGCGATCTTGTTTCACTTGTTCCTGCTCATCAGCAATTTGTCCAATCAGCATGTATACAAAGCAGGGATCATTCTATTTTTAGGACCATTGTTTTTAACTGTCTACCATTTTATCACGTACTTGGCAGCTTTGCGCGAGGAGCGTGAGGAACAGGAGACAGCAACGACAGCTACGCTCGAGCGTACGGCCTACCAGATGATTCTGGAGGGTGGGCGTGTATACAGCGAGCTGAGTCGCCTGAAAACAGAATATCCAGAAGTGGAGCAAATGCTTCGTGCCAACGATTTTCACGATAAACTGGAGCGCTATGCTTTGGAAATGCAGCAGTATTTGCAGGCGAAGCATTTTGAGCGTAAAGACGTGGAGCTCTTGGAGGGTCACTATTATTTCTTGGAAAACTTGCTGAGCTTGGCGAAACAACATCCGGGAATAATCGAGTCCCGCGCATATAGCCGCCGAGGTGACAATTGATGGGTACAAAGGAGAGGGAAGCGGATGTTTTGGAAAAAAGACAAAGGCCTGGCAGAAAAAGAGACAGCAGCGACGACAGTGGCAACTCCCACAACCACAATGGCAGGACAGCAAGACGCTTGGAAACATGAGCTTCGCGGTATTTACGAACAGATGGGTGCGATCCTCACTTCGAACCAAGCGATGAACGCCGAATCCGATCAAATGGTGCGATTGGTGACGAGGATGAAGCGTGTCGTAGATAACATCCAGGTCATTAACGAGCGGGATGATGAATCTGCGAGTCAGTTGTCGGTTCGAGGAGAGCACCTGACTGACATCTGTAAGCAATCGGTAGCGCGTGCAGATGAAGGCAAGAAGGCTATGACCGATGTTGTGGAAGTCATGAGCCTGCTCGACAAAGAATCGGTTCATACGTCCAAGTCCATGAGTCGCTTGGAAGAGCGCTCATCGGAAATTACGAGCATCGTCAAGGTGATCAGCGACATTGCCAATCAGACCAACCTTCTCGCGTTAAATGCAGCGATAGAAGCGGCACGTGCGGGTGAGCAGGGCCGAGGCTTTGCTGTAGTAGCGGATGAAGTACGGAAGCTGGCCGAGATGACAGCGAACTCGACCAAGACGATTGCGGAATTGATCGGCAAGATTCAGGAAGAAACAAAAGAAGCGTTGTCCAACAGTGAAAAAAGCAGCAGTGCGATCAAAAACGGACTTTCTATCAGCAAGGATGCTGCGGAGAAGACGGATCAGATCGTGAACGCTTTCCAGGCACTAAACGTCGAAGTGTCAGGTGTAATGGAAATCATCGCGCACCAAAAGCGATTTGCTGACGATGTGTCCCAGCAGGTAAGTGATGCGAAGGGCTTGATGGACGAGCTGAATGAAGGCTTGACCAGGCACATGAGGGACGCCAACGCGGTAGAGCAGATGCTCGCGTCGAGCGTAAAGGATGTCAAAAAGGTATTGTAATCATAAGGAAAAAGAATCAGGAGTCCGTATCCAAGAGATGCGGACTTTTTGGTATTTGTACACTTTTTTTACTGAAATTTTACTGGCAGCCGGTTTGACCAAGAAGCGTTTGAAATAAAGTAAGCCCAACCATGTAACAAAATTCCCCTCTCAGGAGTCTAACTTTAGAGAGGGGAATTTAGTCTTCCTTTAGTTCTTTTGTGTAGTGGGTAGTACTTGCTCCAGCATATAGCGATATACCGGGACTTCATCGCCCTTTTCAACGGGCAAGAAGTTAAACGTGACGTAGCTGTCTACTGATTCAGGCTCCAAGGCCAATGCAATGAAGTTGGCGTTTGGCTGGGCCATGCTGAACACGTAGCTACCCGCAGGAAAAGTTTTCGTTGTTTCTGTTACATTTGCAGTCACTTGGTTAGTGAAATGCCCATTCTCGTATATCGGATTCACCTTGTTTTCCAAAATGGTGTAGTTTTCTACCGCTATGGTCGTTTCTTTTGATAGCTTGCTTACCGAAACACCGAGCAGTTCCAGCTCGGCAGCAACGTCATGGTAGCCAGGAGGCATGAGATAAGCAGTGGGGCGCTCGCGTTCGAGTACGGGATAGGCATCCGTGGAGCTTACCCAGTCGATGGGGGTAGCCACTTTTTTTGCTGTGGCTAGATCGACCACTTCGAGAGATTGACCCGGTACTCGCTTATTTTCACTCAGGATGATGAGTTTGTCGTTATCGGTTGCTCTTTTGCCTTTTTCCGTGATTTCTGCGCGTGCCTGCGTCACGGCGGACTTGATTGCTTTGGCGTTGGCCGCTGTTGATTGGATGACAGCAGCGTGAGTCGTGGCCTGACTGAATACACGGCGCTCAAAATCGGCGCGTCCAATGCCGATACCGCGTGTTTCCACCAAAAACGTCAACGTGTTTTTCAATCCCAAGGCATTGCGGCCGATTCTCGTCTCTGTGCTGCCTTCTGTTGCGGTCACTTTTCCGTCCTTGCCTTTTGCCAGTGTATAGTAAGCGTGATGAGAAAGTTGCTCCTTGTCGAGTGCTTTTTGAACGTCAGCCAAGAGCAGGTTGTCTGACATTTTACGCAGGTTGGCGGGAATATTCAAATTTTTCGCAGAGGAGATCAGAACATCGTAGGATGAGATCGCGCCTTTTTCCCCAACATCGCGAAGCTGGCTGGATGAGACACCGTATTCATGGGCATCAAGCACCACATCAGGTTGATAAGCATTGATGGCTTGATGAACCGCTTGCACCTCTGGATATTCTACCTTCATGTAGTCGCGGTTGGCATCCAGCTCAGTCGCGATGTAGCGTTTGAACTGGTAGGAGCCATCCGGGTTGATGCGAGGAACAATCGCGACGTTTACTTTATCCAGGAGGTCGGCGCCAAGTTTTCCTTCTGCCAGCCATTTGGCGATCACGAGAGCAGATTCACCAGAGGCGGGTTCATTTCCGTGGATTTGTGCCTGTAGCCAGATGAGTGGCTTCTCCTTGTTTTGTTTGAGGTTGCTGTGGTCTTTGCTGAATAGCAGCAGGGGGATATTGCGGCCTTCCAATGATGTACCGATGGATAGCAGCTTGATTTCCTTGTTGCCTTCTGCCAATTTGCTTATGTAAGCCATCATTTCTTCCTGGGATGTAAAAGCTTCTTTTCCTTCTTGGAAGCCGGGTGTCCCAAACTGGATAGTTGGCTTGGGAAACAAGCTCTCAATCTGTGCAGGCTGTACATAGGTTGGCCCTATTCCGAAATAAGGAATGTGGGGTTGTGGTTCAGCTTGGGTGGCATGGATGATTGAGGGGCTGGTGAACAGAGATATTACGAGTGCTGTAGAAACAACGTAGCGTACTTTCTTGTCCATAAATTCCCTCCCGCGAAATAAAAGTAGACACCTATGATCAATCTATCAGATTATTATAAAAATAATAATCGCTACGAAATATTCATTTTAAAGTAGGACTTTCGGTTCTCCTTTAATAGAATAGGGGGATGACATGGTCAGAAAAATCAGCAGAATGCTCCTTTTGATGACGGCCATCGCCGTATGTAGTTTCTTTCCGAGCCATATTTCTGCAAACGAATGGAAAAAACCAACAGTAACAGAGACTGTTGACCACCTGAATGGGGCGATTCACCAAAAACAAGAATTTCGATTCCCAGATGGTGTCACGTATTGGGCCCATAAAATGAC
Organism: Brevibacillus sp. FIR094; assembly: GCF_050477165.1. Taxonomy (NCBI): domain Bacteria; kingdom Bacillati; phylum Bacillota; class Bacilli; order Caryophanales; family Paenibacillaceae; genus Brevibacillus; species Brevibacillus sp. FIR094. Next base: position 29,931 of record NZ_JBEAES010000037.1, read on the forward strand.
AGGTCAGCGCAATATGATGCCCTACGTTTTCACCATTCCGATTCAGGGTAACAGTCAGAACATGATGTTCCGCTATCGGGCCTATGATGAGTCGAAGAAACCGTATTGGAGGGTCGTCACGCTTGATCAAGTCCAGACTCTTCCGCTGGCCTCTGGTTTTATAGAGACAGAGGGCAGGTATATTTGGTTAGGTAAGCCCATTACCTACGTGGATAAAGGCAGTGCCACGATTGAAGAAAAGACGGCATTGGCGCTACCAGTTGAAGTAAAACAGACTGCTTCTGGTGTCGAGCTTGTGATCAAGCTGCCGATGAAAGCAGGCTTTATCAGCGAAATGTGGGCGCTCGATTCGAGAGAGCCACTCGTACCTTGGGGAGAACAGTCGATTGACAGCGTCTGGCTTAACTTGGACGTTACGGAAAAGGCAAAATGGCTGTACGATGGGTATTACTATCAAAGTCCTTCAACGTACGAGCCGACTTCGGAGTCCTCTTTTTGGCGAATTCCTGAGAATTATGTCCTTCGCTCCTTTTTATATACAGGAGGAAGCAAGGCTGCCCGCGATATGGGCTATGTGATGTTGAAAGCAAGCCTGAAGCAACAGGAGCCTGAGGGGTACTGGAAGACACAGCCGCGCTCCTTGTGGCTAAGCGGCGATTACGGGATACCAGAGGGCTTTTACGATACGAGATTCAACACAGGAGCGGCTGATCTGATGCTGCGGGGCTGTGATCAGTATCAAGAAAAGGACTTTTGCCAATCGGCGAAAAAATATGTTTCTTACTTTCACAATCACGCAGCCTTGAACCATTTTGTCATTGCTGGTGTTCAGCAAGGGTGGCTGGTTTCCGACTACGCAACAGCAACGAATCCAATGATTCAGACACACGTTTCATTGAATCATCAGTTGGCGGAAATCAATTTTCTCTACAAAAGCTATCTGCAATTCGGGGACCAGACAGACAGAGACTTAGCAGACATCATGCTCTACGGTGTCGTAAACCTCGGATCGCAGTGGATTCTCGGAAATGGCGATTTGCATTACGCTTATTTTCCGGACGGCACATTCGGCAGACCAGACTATCCGTTTTTGACCTACAATGACTTGGTCGAAACTCAGCGTCTGTACCGTCAACTACATGGAATGGATGAGATGACGCTTGCCATGTTGATTGAAAGCAAATTGATGTGGATGCAACTGAATAATATTCAGTACCGTTAACACATGGAATGGCAACCCGTAGGAAGGACACTTTATCAGAGTGGCTTTCTTGCGGGTTTTTGTGTTTTCATCCTCTCAGCAGAAAAATGGAGAGCTTTTCTTTCGGTGATAGAAGAACAAGAGCTACCGTCTTGTGTATCGGCATCGGGACAATCAGAGAGATGCAGTGGATAGACGCCAGGACCGGCGAGTTGATTTAATCTACTTTCCGTAAAGCGAACAAGGTCAAAAAGCTGACCGCCTCCCGCAGCTCTACGCTTAAGCGGCCCGCGATGTCAGGTGTTATTCCCTCTTTGTATACGGGCTCTTCGTCCAGCAGTGTGAAGCCATTTTCGCTCGCCAACTGCTTGGCTTCCCAGGGCATCAGCGTATTTTGGATCGTTGCCTCTTCATAGAGTCTGCGATAGCTATGAGCGCGCGGGCCAGCTGTTGGACCGAGGATACCCAAGACGAGAATTCCTCCGGGAGAGAGCACGCGGTGAAGCTCCAAGAGTGCCTTGAGCGGAGATGGCGTGAATTCCACTACGTTAATCGAGAGCACACCGGAGAATGAATCACTGGCAAAAGGAAGCTCACTGATGTCTCCTGTCTGAAAATGAACAGAGCCTGGGAAGGAAATGACCCGGTCATGAGCGAGACGAATCATTTCCCCGGCAATGTCGATGCCCTCCACCTGATAGCCGTGCTCCGCGAGCTTGCAACTGGCATAGCCGTCACCACAGCCTGCATCAAGAACAGGTCCCGACCCGACAGGTACATGCTTCATAAAAAAGGGGAGGATGGTGCTGCGGCTACCTTTTTCCCACATGTGCTCACTTCTTTTTCGCCAGTCTTCTGCAAATTGATCCCATTGCTTGGCGGCTTGTTCTGTCCATTGGCTCATCATTGTCCACGCCTTTCTCATCGAATGAACGATACCGTTATGAAGAAAAACTCCGGTCGAGGCAGCCGGAGCTTTTCAGGGAAGTTGTTTTTACGTCAAACGCTCATGAGGTTGTTTGGGGATATGTGCGACCAAGTCAGCAATTTTTTTACTCTTCAGCGTATGCATCATTTGCTGCTCAGCGTCAGCCACAACCTGTTGAATCAGACAGGCACTATCATGATGGAAGCTGCATTCAAACAAGGAGGTTGTCCCTTCAATGGCTTGGATAACATCCAGAAACGATATATCATCCTGGTTGCGTTTGAGCTTGTATCCGCCATTTGCGCCAGAGACCGAGTGGATCAACCCAGCCTTGACCAGTTTCGTCAGCATTTTGGATAGGTACGTTTGTGAAACACCTAGCTTCTCTGCCAAAAGCTGAACACTAACGGGTTTATTAGGCGCTTCTGCCACCAGATAGAGCATCGCATGGAGGGCATAGTCTGTTGCCTGTGAATACTTCATAAGACACCTCAATCATGGACTTAATACATCCATCATAAAGTTAATCAGAAGCATGAGCAAGGGGAAGAGTGAGTGGTGCTGTCATTTACACTTTCGATGCCTATTTTAGGATGGTGCAACTTGACATGAAAAATCATTAAGAGATATTATGGATATGATAAGTCTGCTAATGAGTTATTTGAAATGATCCAAGTACAGTGATATATTTTTTGTCTCCATTAGAGATATTATAGGTCTGTAATGGTTGTTTTGAGTAGCTGTTCAAACTAAAAATGGGGAGGAAAGTATAAATGAGCATTTGCCACACGACAGACACTACCTTTCAACATGATGTAAAAAGCGAAGGCTATACGCTCGTCAATTTTTGGGCACCTTGGTGCGGGCCATGCCGCTTTTTTGGGCCGATACTTGAATCGTTTGATGGGGAGCATAGCAGCGAAGTGAGAGTCCTAAAGGTCAATGTCGATGAACAAACGGAGATTGCCAATCAGTATGGCATTATGAGTTTGCCAACGACCATCCTGCTCAAAAACGGGGAATTGATCGACAAAGTCGTAGGTGCGGCCCCTCTAGCGGAACTGAAACAATTTGTTTTCAAACATAGGTAATAGGAAAACGCAGCGAAAGCCATCGGTCAACTTGATCGGTGGCTTTTTGGTATCCAGTTGTTACTTGCAAGCGTACTTTAATAAATGAAAGCGTTTGAGCGTTTTCGCGTTGTTCCGTACTCTTGCACGAGGAAGCGCTTCCAATGTACTCTCAAGATAACGACAAAATAATCCCAATTAACAAAATAATGTCAATAATTGAAAAAGAAAGCGGAGGGGTAGGCAATGAGCAATACCGATTTTTTCCCGATTCAGGACTGGGACTACCTGGAGTTTTATACAGGGAACGCCAAGCAAGCGATGCACTATTTCACAAATGCGTTTGGATTTGAAGCAGTAGCCTATGCCGGCTTGGAGACAGGCTCTCGGGAAAAGGTTTCCTACGTCTTGAAACAGAAGCATATGACGTTCGTGATCAGTGGGGCGCTTACACCTGACAGCCCGATCGCGGAATTTGTGAAAAAGCATGGGGACGGAGTCAAAGACGTTGCCCTGCGTGTAGAGGATTGTGAGCAGGCTTACCGGGAGGCCGTTTCTCGCGGAGCCATTCCGATCATGGAACCGACTGAGTATACCGATGAATTCGGGACGGTCAAAAAAGCGATTATCGGTACGTACGGCGAAAACATTCACTCCTTTATCGAACGAAAAAATTACAACGGACCATTCTTCCCAGGCTTTAAAGCTTACCAATCACAAGTCAAAGGTGAGGGTACAGGTATCATCGGCATCGACCACATCGTGGGTAACGTTGAGGTCATGGATGAGTGGGTGGAATATTATCAAAAGGTCATGGGCTTTACAGCCGTACAAAATTTCAGTGAGGACGACATCTCGACGGAGTATTCTGCGCTCATGTCCAAAGTGATGCAAAGTGGAACAGGACGCATCAAGTTCCCGATCAATGAGCCGGCAGAAGGACGCCGCAAGTCGCAGATTCAGGAGTTTTTGGAGTTCTACAAAGGGCCAGGCGTACAGCATATTGCCATCCTGACAAACGATATCATCGACACTGTATCGAAGCTGCGTGATAACGGTGTAGATTTCCTCATGGTGCCAGATACGTACTACGAGGATTTGAAAGAGCGTGTAGGGGAAATTGATGAAGACATCGAGGCGCTGAGAAAGCTGGGTGTCTTGGTCGACAGAGACGACGAAGGCTATCTCTTGCAGCTGTTCAGCAAGCCGATTGTAGACCGTCCGACGTTGTTCATCGAGATTATCCAGCGCAAAGGAGCACGCGGCTTCGGGAATGGCAACTTCAAGGCACTGTTCGAGGCGCTGGAGCGCGAGCAAGACCGCAGAGGTAACCTGTAATTTTGATGTAACGAGCATGACAAGACCATCTCAAGCTGAAAAAGCTGAAGGGTGGTCTTTTTCTATTTGCGAAGCAGAAAAAATAAAATCTCATGAACTATATGACCGCCTCTATCATCTATACTATTAGAACCAAACATTGGAGATAAAAGGAGGTTTATGCAATGTGAGCGTCAAGATGGAAGTTCAGCAAGATATTCAGCTAGCACTGGATGGTAGCGTAGAAGCTTTTGCCAGAGTCATTCAATTGTACGAGCGTACCTTGTACGGTGTGGCACGAACCTATGTCGGGCGGGATGAGGATTGTGCCGATGTGGTGCAGGATACAGTGATGAAAGCATTCAGAGCCATCCGAACGCTGCGAGAGCCTGCCTATTTCAAAACATGGATGATCCAAATTCTCATAAACGAATGTAGACAATGGCAGCGAAAAAAGAAACGAAGTCCAACCGTAGAGCTGTCTCCGCTACGAATAGAGGAAAAATCGGTACAGGCTCCCTACGAGGCTATTGAACTAACAGAGGCAGTATGGAAGCTGGAGCATGAGCTTCGCATCGTTGTTTGGCTTCACTATTACGAGGATTTGCCGATCAAGCAAGTAGCCTTTCGAGTAGGTGTTCCCGAAGGCACAGTGAAATCCCGGCTGTATCGGGCTCGCATGCTGCTTGCAGAAGAGCTGGAATCCTCCCAGGAAAGGAACGTGGACTATGACCCGACTTTCATGCGGAAGCTGAGTCTGGATGACTTCGCTCCGCTATCAGCCGCATAGGTACACAGATGTCCAAAAGAGAGAGAAAGGGCGAAACTGCGATGATTCATCGATTGGAACCAAATGATTATGAAAAAATCAGAACGTTGCTGTCACCTGATAACGTAAACGATTTGACCATCCATGCGATTATCAATGGGACAAATCGAGGAGCGATTTACGTAGATGATGTGGAGCAGCCCCGGACAGCATTGGTCGATCAAACCGGCGTGATCAGTATTTTCGTAGGGGATGCTGCCAATGAAGCGTTCACAGCGGATATGGGCGCCTTTATCGAGGGGGAATTGCGTAGATATACGACCGAATCGTGCGGGGGCACTCATTTTTTGGCAGTTGTCCCAGATGAAGCGTGGGAAGAGGCAGTGACCAAAGCGATCTCACATCGAGAGATAGAAACGGATTGGGAGTATTACTATCAGTTCAATCCCGAGCAATTCCAAGCGCGAAGGATCAGCTACCGCCCTCTGCCTGAAGGATACACTTTGAAAAGAATCGATGCAGGTGTCATGGAAAACGACCCCGACAACATCTTGATCGAGGTTGTAGAAGAATTCTATCATTCGGTGGATGATTTTTTGCAGGGGGGCGTAGGTTTCTGCGTATGTAAAGGAAATACGATTGTGAGTGCTTGCCTGTCTTGCTGTGTCCATGAGCGTGACCATGAAATTAGCGTGGAAACGTACGAGGAAGCCGACATGAACAAAGGCTTTGCTACGCTTGCTTGTGCGGCGTACCTGGAGCATTGCATGGAACATGGGCTGACACCGCACTGGACCACGCTGGAAACCAACGAGGAGTCGGTACGTCTGGGGACAAAGCTAGGATTTGAGCCTAAGGAAAAGTGTAAAATACTGGAGTTCGAATATTAAAACGATACAGGTATCCATGGGTTGTCGAAATTACTTCGGCAACCTTTTTTACTAGGAAAGGAAGACAATCAAAAGGGAAATACGATGTGAAAAGTGAATATTTTGATTAGTTATAGAAAAGAACAGGAATCATCAGGCAGCGATTGAGAGGGATCAACCAATGAACATGGCATTAATGGTTCCATTGACGGAGCGGACGGCTGTTTTGATCGTGGTAGCTTTGTTGTTTACACGTGTACGTGCATTCCGCAGCATATTGAACCAGCAAGCGACGTGGCGAGAAAAAGCACTAATGGTCGTCATTTTTTCCGCTATTTCCATACTGGGTACATACAATGGCATTTGGTATCAGGATGCGATTGCGAATTCACGTGTGATCGGGACCGTTGTGGCAGGCTTGCTTGCTGGTCCCTGGGTTGGGTTGATGACGGGACTGATTGCAGGGATGCATCGTTATTCATTGGGGGGCTTTACGGACGTAGCATGTGCGATCTCGACGATAAGCGAGGGCTTGTTTGCGGGATTAATCTATCAGTTCCGCCGTAACCGCAGCAAAAAAATCGGGTGGACGACTGCACTCGTCGTTGGTTTCTTGGCGGAGTGGCTGCAAATGGGAATTGTTTTGCTCATCGCACGTCCTTACGCTGACGCTTTGGCATTGGTGCAGGCCATTAGTGTACCGATGTCTATCGTCAACTCGGTCGGAATTGCTATTTTAATCATTATTATTGATTTGGCTAAAAAGGAAGAGGATCGGATTGGGGCGCTCCAAGCTCAGCGAACGCTCCAAGTAGCGGACAAAACGCTGTCTTACCTGCGTCAAGGACTGACGTACGACTCTGCCCAAAAGGTGGCGGAGGAAATATTGCGGACGACGCGTGTAGCAGCGGTAGCGATTACCGATACGCGCTCTGTACTTGCGCATGTTGGCGCAGGCTCGTCCCATCACGTAGTGGGTGAAGGCATTACGACCAAGGCGACCCGTGAAGTTATATCGACCAAAGAAGTAAAGATTGCCCAGACGAAGGAAGAGATTGGGTGCAGGGAGACGAATTGTTCCTTGCGCTATGCGATCCTCGTCCCCCTGATGCGAAGACGTGAAGTGGCGGGTGTGCTCAAGCTGTATCAGGATCGCTCTCGCAAGCTGTCGGCTGTGGACTTGGAACTCGTGCGTGGGTTGGGGAACCTGATTTCAAGTCAGCTCGAACTGGCTGAGCTGGAGAAGCAGTCCCGTCTGTTGGCAGATGCAGAAATCAGAGCTTTGCATGCACAGATCAATCCGCATTTCTTGTTCAATGCGCTCAATACGATCGTTTCATTTATTCGCTTCCGTCCCGAACAGGCGCGTGAACTGTTGATTCATTTGGGGGAGTACTTCCGGCGAAATTTGCATGACTCTGGCGGATATGTCAGTCTGGCGCGTGAGCTGGAGCATATCGAAGCGTATTTGGCCATCGAACGTGCGAGGTTCGGAGACAAGCTCCATGTAGAGTACGACATCGAGGATGGCGTAGAGCGGTTTACCGTACCGGGACTGATTTTGCAGCCCTTGGTAGAAAATGCGGTCAAGCACGGGCTGTTGCCTAAGCGCGAAGGGGGAACCGTAGTGATTCGTGCACGCCGCAAAGAAAAGCAAATCGTCGAACTGACAGTGGCAGATAATGGAGTCGGAATGGAAGTGGACCCATTCAAGCCAGCTCTAGCGGAGAAGAGTGCAGGGCGGCAATTATCTGGGATCGGTCTTGCCAATGTAAAAAGCCGTCTCCAGTCGATCTACGGAGAACCGTATGGAATCGTGATCGAGAGCAAAAGCGGGAACGGCACAACATGCACCATACAATTACCGATAGGGGTGAACGTCAGTGCTCAAAGTGTTCATCGTCGATGATGAGACGCCAGCCAGAGAAGAACTGCGCTATTTGCTGGAGCAGTTTTCGGAAGTGTCCGTAGTAGGAGAGGCGGGCAGCGGGGAAGAGGCGTTGGAAGCGGTGCTTCAGACTGAGCCGGATGCGGTCTTTTTGGACATCCATTTGCAGGACAGGGATGGCGTCGATGTGGGGCAGGAGCTTCTGGAATCCATGGTCAATCCACCTGTCATCATCTTTGCAAGTGCGTATGAATTTCATGCGGTTCGAGCATTTGAGGCGGAAGCCGTTGATTATATTGTCAAGCCGTTCAGCGAACTGCGTCTGGAAAAGACGATGAATCGGGTACGAAAAATGAGGCGGAAAAGTGAGCCTGCATTGGACGCGTCACCGCTGCTGGAGGAAAGGCTACAGTCTCTTCTGCAAAATGTGCTGGTCGATACTCAGCCGCATCGAGTCCCGGTGGAAAAAAGCGGCAAGATAATGCTGATTGATCCAAACGAAATCGTCTATGCCACCTTGGAAGGAAGGTATGCGAGCATTTATACAGCAGGTGAGCAATATGCGACCACGTTTACGTTGCAGGAGCTGGAGAGCAGGCTGTCACGCCAGCAGTTTTTTCGGACGCATCGCGCTTTTATTGTCAATTTATCCAAAACGGCAGAGCTCGTCCCTTGGTTCAAAGGCTCGATTCATCTAGTCATGGAAGATCATCGCAAAACGGAAGTGCCTGTTAGCCGCAATGTCGTGAAGGAATTGAAGAAACGACTGGGTTTTTAAAGCAAACAGACCAATCCTGCGTCCCGTTTGGGAGGGGAGGATTGGTCTGTTTTTTTCGACTGCTTACATGGGATAGTGATCGTTTTTCTTACGCGTCACCATAATTCCGCCCAATACGATCAGGACCAACCCGAGGATGCCGCCTACTTGGGTGGACGCCAGATTCGCGATCAAAAAGACGATGGCAATGACGGTGAGGATACCAATAGGGATCAAGAGAGCGGGTTTGCGATTGCCGAATATGTACAGCTCGGTAAGCCCAACGGCAGGACCAATCAGGAAAAAGGGCCACGTTGTGCTCATATCACCGCCCAAAAATAGCTGACTGAAAAAGAAGAGCGGAGCGTAGACGAGCAAGATCCCGCCCGGAACGAGTAATCCAGCTCGATTTGGCTGCGGATTCATAAAGAAGAAAATATGAAACCCGATTGCTGGAATGAGAAGAAAGACTGGCCATAGCAAATCTATCGCGAGCGGAATGTTCAGGTAGGTTGCCAGAACAAAAATCGCTCCGATTCCGATAATGATGTAACCCCCGATTTTTCGCATGTGCGTATTCTCCTTTTTGATTTCCATACCAATTTATGTATAACTTTAACATATTGCGGAGGTGTTTGGATCAGACTCGGGGCGGAGACTTTTTACGTCCCAAAATCGAATGCGCTTACACTCAAACGAGGATGGTGCAGCTTGTGCTTGTTTTTGTACGGTTCAGCCATTTTTTCTGTTGGGATCTCGTCCGATGTGATACGTTTTTTTAAGGTTTATTGCCTGAATATTACATAAATAGAAAGGGGCGACTCGGATGAAAAAATGGCTTCTTTCCCTCCTAATCTGGGGCGGGATAGCCGCATTGGGTGCTGTCGGATTCGGAATGATAGCGCTCTGGCAAGGGGAATCTGTCAACTCGTTTTGGTTATTGACCGCTGCGTTCTGCACTTATGCTGTTGCCTATCGTTTTTACAGTAAATTCATTGCTCGTAAAATCATGTCGCTCGACGACAATCGCGCCACTCCGGCGGAAGTGAACAACGATGGCAAAGACTTCGTGCCAACAAACAAATGGGTGTTGTTCGGACATCATTTTGCTGCGATTGCAGGGGCAGGTCCGCTCGTAGGTCCTACGCTGGCAGCGCAAATGGGATATTTGCCGGGAACGATCTGGATTATTGTCGGGGTCGTGATCGGTGGAGCGGTGCAGGACTTCATTATTTTGTTCGGATCAATGCGTCGCAACGGTAAATCTCTTGGTCAAATTGCCAAGGAAGAGATCGGCCCTGTAGGCGGAGCACTCGCGCTGATTGGTATCATTGCCATTATGATTATCCTGATTGCTGTTTTGGCGATGGTTGTTGTGAACGCTCTGGCTGAGTCGCCTTGGGCTACCTTCACGATATTCATGACGCTACCCATTGCTATATTGATGGGGTTGTATATGCGATATATACGGCCGGGCCAGGTAATGGAAGGCTCACTTATCGGGCTAGCTCTTCTATTTGTCTCCCTCTGGCTCGGACAAATCGTTGCCCAATCGCCAACATGGGGACCAGCCTTCACGTTCTCCAAGGTACAGCTTGCCTGGATGATTATTGTCTACGGCTTCATTGCGTCAGTTTTGCCCGTGTGGCTGCTCTTGGCACCGCGCGATTACCTCAGTTCGTTCTTGAAGGTAGGGACGATTGCGGTATTGGCGGTGGGAATCGTGCTGACACTGCCGCCATTGCAAATGCCTGCACTGACGAAGTTCATTGATGGAACTGGCCCTGTTTTCGCAGGAAATCTGTTCCCCTTCCTGTTTATTACCATCGCTTGCGGAGCCGTATCGGGATTCCATTCTCTCGTATCATCCGGAACGACGCCGAAGATGATCGCGAAGGAATCGCATGCGCCACTGATTGGTTACGGTGGGATGCTGATGGAGTCTGGTGTCGCAGTTATGGCGATGATTGCAGCATGCGTGCTGACTCCCGGTGTCTATTTTGCGATCAACTCACCTGCCGCAGCAATTGGCGTGGATCCAGTCCAGGTTGCGACGACGATAACGGGCTGGGGCTATACCGTAACCCCTGACCAATTAACAACGCTCGCCAACGACATTCAGGAAAAGACGATCCTTTCACGAACGGGCGGAGCGCCGTCACTGGCAATCGGGATGGCGACGATTTTCTCGGGTGTATTAGGTGGCAAGGCATTAATGGCATTCTGGTATCACTTTGCGATCTTGTTTGAGGCTGTCTTTATTTTGACGACGATCGATGCGGGGACGCGTGTCGGACGTTTTATGGTACAAGACATGCTCGGCAACGTCATTCCGAAAATGAAGGAAGTCAACTGGCTACCAGGTAATCTGATTGGTTCTGGGATCATTACCATCGGATGGGGATACTTCCTGCTCCAAGGTGTCATGGACCCGTTGGGAGGTATTTACACCCTGTGGCCGCTCTTTGGTATCGCCAACCAGATGCTGGCCGCGATTGCGTTTACGGTGGGAACGACGATTATTTTCAAAATGGGCAAAGCTGCCTACTCATGGATCACACTCGTACCGATGGCTTGGCTGACGACGGCTACGCTGACAGCGGGCTGGCAAAAGCTGTTCCATCCTGATCCAAAAATCGGGTTCCTCTCGCATGCAGAAGCATTCCAAAAGGCACTGGATGCCGGTGCGCTGCCAAAAGGGGTAAAAACGGTGGAAGCTGCACAAAAAATGATCTTCAACGACCAGATCGATGCTGTGGTATGTGCGATCTTCATGGTCATTACGATTGGGATCATTCTCGACGGTGCACGGGTGTGGATCAATATTCTCCGCGGCAAACAATATTCGTTGCACGAATCGCCGTACATCAAGTCCAAAGGAAATGTAATTGACGGGAAAGGACATCACGTTGCATGAGGCGCAAGCTAAGAGCCATGCGAAAGGCAATGCGCAAAGTGAGCTCTGCTATTAAAACGATTTTCGGAATGCCCGACTATGATCGCTATCTCGCTCATTGGTACGAGACGCATGGGGCACCGGGTATCTTTCCGATGACAGAGCGTGAGTACTACATGTACGCATTGACCGAACGATTTGAAAAAGGTGGCGTAACGCGCTGCTGCTAAAGTGTTCATGTAAAAAGGGTGTCTCCACGGTCAGAAAATGACGAGGGAGGTACCCTTTTTCAATTATCCGGGCGCTTTCGGGCGCATCCCTCATGGCTAACGTGTGGTGTAACAGCAGGTAAAGTATGGTACACTAAAAATATAGCATGGCCGTTTTTTAGCACGAGCTGTCTCATCATTTTCAAATAATACGTCGAAGCCTCTCTTTCTAAGTGAAAGGGGCGTGCTTTGCGAAAAAATATGTCAAGTTTTAGGTGGCGATACGTGTGCAAGCATCAACACTGGCGGCTCTCAAGGAGCTCGCTTTGCAATGCGCCCGTTCAGCGGGTGAGCTGAGTCTGAAGCGAATGAAGGAGCCTTTTACCGTCGAGTATAAAACATCAGCCTCCGATCTTGTCACAGCCGTAGATAAAGAAGTGGAGAATCACGTCATTCAGATGATTCTTGCGCGCTTCCCTGATCACGGCATTCTTGGAGAAGAGAGTGCGCATGCGGAGGATTACAAGCAGTATGACACGCTTTGGGTCATCGACCCGATTGATGGAACGACTAATTTTGTTCATCAGCAAATCAATTTTTCCGTTTCCATTGCCGTTTACCATAAGGGAGAGGGAGTGGTCGGAGCTGTATACGATCCTTCCAGAGACGAATTATTTTATGCGGTAAAAGGGGAAGGGGCTTTTCTTAATGATCGTCCCTTGCAGGTGAATCGAGCAGTAAGCCTGGAACAAGCTTTGTTATGCACGAGCGTATTTTGGAACAAGCGTGCTGAACAGATCGGCATCGATTTGATCGTGAAAAAGCTTGCTGGGAAGGTTCGCGGAATGCGCCTGCTAGGAAGCGCCGCTCTGGAGATGGCGTATGTGGCTGCGGGAAGACTGGATGGCTACGTCAGTATGCAGCTCAATGCGTGGGATTTCGGGGCAGCTCGTATTATTGTAGAGGAAGCGGGTGGTCGGGTGACGACCATGACGGGGACACCACTGCCGTACGACCAAAAAAGCAGCGTGATGGCTTGCAACCCGACTTTTTATGAGGAGTTGCAGCATTACCTGAAATCCGAACATACGGATGTACCTTCACAAAATTAAATGTCACTAGAACCCGCTGGACATGTGCATCCAGTGGGTTTTCTTTTGTTGCGCATGTTGGGTTTTCGTTTGGACGTCGGTTGCATATGCTATAAAAGCATAGCCGGAAGACGAGCAGCGACTGTTTTTGTTACGAAGTCGGCTTGTCCGAATAAGGGGGATAACTATGACCCTGATCGAGGAAAGTGTAAAGCTGATCCTTCAGCATCAAGCGAGTACGGGGGCGTATCTCGCTTCACCTGCCTTTGTCCACTATCAGTATGCGTGGCTCCGCGATGGAACATTTACGGCCTACGCGATGAACCGTACCGGCAACCATGAGAGCGCCCGCAAGTTTTACCAATGGTGCGATAATGTGATCCGAAAGCATGAGGTAAAGGCAAGAGCAGCCATTTCGGCAGTAAAAAAAGGGTTAGACAAAAATGATGCGGGGAACGACCGCTTTTTGCATACGCGCTATACAGCGGACGGAGAAGAAGTAGCAGGCGAATGGGGTAGCTTTCAGCTCGATGGCTACGGGACATGGCTGTGGGGGCTGGCTGAGCATGTGCGGATGAGCGGGGAGCATGACTTGATTCACGAGCTGAAGCCATCTATTGAACTGACGATTGACTATGTAGTGGCGTGCTGGCAGCTCCCAAACTTTGATTGCTGGGAAGAGGGAGGAGACCGAATCCACCCTGTGACGCTAGGGGCCATTTATGCCGGGATCAAGGCGATGGAGCCTTATTTGTGCGATCGAGCTATCGAACTCGCTCAGCAAGGAGAGACTATTCGTCAATTCATACGCGAGCATGGCACAGCCAACGGGCGATTGATAAAATCCGTTGGGGATCATTCTGTGGATGCTAGTCTTCTCTGGCTGGCACTACCGTATGGGCTTGTCACCGTGGATGATCCGCTTATGATTCGGACCGTGCAGGCCATAGAAGAGGAGCTACGCGCAGGATACGGTGTGCATCGCTACCCGGCTGATACGTATTACGGCGGGGGACAGTGGCTGCTGTTATCCGCTTGGTTGGGCTGGTATTACGTGAAAACGGGCAGGTGTGAAGAAGCCGAAAAGATAGCAGCGTGGATTGCTTCCCAGCGGCAAGCGAGCGGACTGCCTGAACAAGTGCAGGAGCATTTGCTTTCGCCGACTCATTATGAGATGTGGGTGGAGAGGGCAGGGCATCCCGCTGTGCCGCTCCTTTGGTCGCATGCGATGTTTCTCGTGTTGGCAGCAGAGCTCGGCATTCAGCACTAGCCAGGAAGAGGGTCTTCCTGGTTTTTCTTATTACTGACATCGATTGACACCATTTGTTGCTATGCTCATCTCAGGACCGAACAGAGTGGCGTTCAAACAGGATAAAAATGACACAGAGCATGAAGCTCTTTATGTAGCCAGTCGATTAGCTCAGCAGGCTCCTCTACTGTCGCTTCCCTTCCCAGACCAAGTACAAACCGGGCTACCCAATCTATTTCGGAGGGAGCGACAGTGTCGGTAATGATACCAGAGCCATCTGCCAGAAGCGTAATCTGGTTGCCGAATTGATGGTGGCTTTCGGCAAGTTTACAGCCTTTTCTCGTCAAACGAATTCGCAGGGGAAACTGCTCTGGTTCTTCATACTGCGAGACATGCCAATCAGGGACGAGGTTAGGGGCATCCACGATCGTCATGGCTTGGATGCGGTCAACGCGTAGCTTGACCGTACATCCCCTGAGAAAGCAGAAGCATTTGCAGTACCAGTAGCCATCGAAGGCGTACAAATAATCGGGCTGTATGATGCGGGTGCTCTTTCCGTTCAGGGAGTCGTACGCAATTTCCACAGCTTGTTGTGAAAGAGCAGCATCCAAGAGCGGTCGCAAAAAGGGCGCCTCCACACTTCTGCTCGGGTTCATCACCCGCAGTTTTTTGCGTAGTTGCTCTACTCTAATCAAAGCGTCTGTTGGAAGGCTCGCGAGCAGCTTGGCGATCACAGACAAGGTTTCTTTTGCAAATGGCTTGTCCGTGTAAGAGAGAAGAGCTTCATACGACAAAATCAGAGCAACGGCTTCCTCTGTCGTGAGGGCAAGGGGCGCTAGCTGATGGGATCGAATCAGCCTGTAACCACCGCCAGGACCGGGGGAAGCTTGCAGGGGCGCACCAGCCTCGCTGAGCAAATGCAAGTCACGCAGCATCGTTCGTTTGGACACGGACAACATATTGGCTAAATCACCCACGGTAAAGGTTTTTCCTGTGTGGAAAAGCGCAAGCAGTTCTAGTAAACGACCTGTTCGGTTCATACGTATTCCTCGCTTTAGCTAAAAGGAATGAAAGGGTGAGTCAAAGTGAAATCAATGATGGTTTATCAGCAGGGGACGAGGTTGCATGTGTTAGAAGGCGCACGAAATGGTGAAACGATTCTGTTCTTGCACCCCCAGGGTGGGACCTCATCTATCTGGAACGACATGTTACCTTATTTTTCAGAGGATTTCCACATTATTTGTATGGATCTGCGTGGGCATGGTCAGTCAGAGCATGCGGCTACTGGCTACGATATCGGTACGCAATGTGAGGATATGCGGGCAGTTCTTGATCATGCTGGGGTAGATAGAGCGCATCTGATCGGCAATTCTCTTGGCGGAGATTTCGCCACCTTTTTTGCAGCGATGTACCCTGACCGTGTGCGATCACTGATCAATCTGGATGCAGGCATGATTGATTTTGTGGGTCCAAATGGCGAGCGGGAAGGATCAAAAGCTGAAATTTTGGAGCAGGATCGCAAGCGTGCAGTGCCAGCGTTCCAGCATAGAGAAGAGTTCGCTCCATACGCGAGGGAGCATTGGTATCCGTGGGACCCATATTACGAAAAATGGTTTCAGCATGTGACGATCTACCCTCTGTCTGATGGGCTGATCACATACCAGATACCGACTGCGATTAACCTTCAAATTATGGGGACAGTCTGTGATTTGCACTATGAAGATGCCTACGCACTAGTGAGATGCCCGGTTCTGTTTCTCCCGGCGGAGACTGAGCCAAAGCTCGAAGTGAAGCTCTCTCTCATCCAAAAAGTTACGAGGCATCCGCAAAGCAAAACGGTAGTCATTCCAAACTCGAAGCACTTGATGCCGATCGATGCGCCAATAGCGACAAGCATGGAAATACTGGCGTTTTTAAAAGGCTTGATGCTTGACAGTCCTTCTGGATGACCGGGGATTTATCGTTGCCGAGTAGGACTATCGCCCAACGTCAAGATTCTTTTCCATGACAACCAAGAAATGGTAAAATATCCGCAACCACTCTTTACCTAGAATCGCCGATTTTGAATCCAGCATCGAAAGACTGGGTCAAATCGTCCGCGATCGTAGTTAAAAGTAGAGGAAAGGTGGAGGCGGAAGAAAATGGGGTATATAGAAATAACGAAAAAGAATATAGAAACGGAGCACATATGCTGCGCATTAGGTGCAAAACAATACGAGAATGCAGTAGCCGAGAAGAAGAATTGGCTGACAGAGCGAATGGAAGAAGGATTGGTTTTTTATCGATTGGATGAGCGGGCAAAAGTGTTTATTGAATACTTGCCTGCGGAAATGGCATGGGTTCCAATTGAAGCGCCCAACTATATGTATATCAACTGCTTGTGGGTGTCTGGCAGATATAAAGAGAATGGGTATGCGAAACAATTGTTGCATCATTGCAAGGAAGATGCCATCAACCGTGGCATGGACGGAATCGTTCATATCGTAGGGAAGAACAAGTACCCGTATTTGAGTGAGAGACGTTTTTTTGAGCATATGGGATTTGAACTGGCAGACCAAGCAGAACCGTATTTTCAATTAATGGCATGGAAATGGAATGAACAAGCGGCTATGCCATCCTTTCATAAAAAAGAAACGACTCCTTCAATGGAAAAAGGCATCACCGTTTATTACACCGCGCAGTGTCCATTTGCTGTTGGTGTTTTGGAAGAGCTGCGAAAAGTAGCGGAATCGAAAAGTGTCCCCTTTCATGCGTACAAGCTGACAACGAGAGAAGCAGCACTGAATGCGCCTGCCATATGGACAACCTTTGGCTTGTTTTATTATGGTGAATTTATTACCCATGAAATCATGAGTGCCAACAAATTTGAAAAATTGCTAACAGAGCTTCTCGCACACCAAAAGCCCCGCCAATCCCAATAGGCGAGGGCTTTATTCGTATGTCTACTTGCTCGTTGGCGTGAAGTCCATGCCTTTTACATATTGCTGGCTGTGAACGGCGAACTCTGCCGTGAGTGGGGAGATCGACTGCTAGTTGCGCACCGCGAGCACTACTTCCCTTGTAATCGGGGGAGAAAGAGGGATCGCGACCACTTTGGGGATGACAGGTGGCATGTACAGCTCAGGCATGATGGTGACGCCGATATACTCCTGCACCATGGTCAAAATCGTATACACCTCACGGACTTCAAACGTAACCGTTGGGTTGATGTGATTCTCTTGCAGCATTTTCCGGATACAGCCATCCTTTGGCATGATAAAACAACGCTCCGCGATTTCGGAAAAACGAAGGGTCTGACTGTCTTTCAGTGGATGGGTATCTGGTAAAATGACCATCATTTCGTCTTGCAAGAGCGGCAACGTTTGCATTTCCTTATCAGGCATTACGGTAAAGGCAATGTCGACAACCGAGCTGTGCAGCCAGTTGCTAATTTCATCACTATCGCCTTCCAAAAGTAGGATTTCCACGGCCGGAAACCGCTTGCGAAAGCTGCCCAAAAGCCCGGGCAAGAAGCGGGAAGCGACGCTGGGGATCGAGGCAACACGCAGGGTACCGGACGTAATCCCGCGGGCCACGTTTGCTTCCTCCGTCATGCAGGATGTGATGTTCAAAATGTCGCGAGCGTGCGCAAGCATTCGCTCTCCGATGCTCGTCGGAGTGATTCCGCTGCGACTTCGCTGAAAAAGACTAACGCCTAGCTCCTTTTCTAGGGACTGAATCATTTGCGAGACGGCGGATTGCGTGAAGCCGATTTTTTCTGCTGCCCGCGTGAAGCTTCCAGCTTTTGCTGCGGCGACAAACACTTGCAGTTGAGTAAGCGTCATGTCTCCTCGTTCCTTTTCATTAGTTTTTTCTTATGAAAAATATTATAAATCATTGTTTTACTAATGGAAAAGAGCTTCGTATAGTAAAAGGCATCACCATTAAGCAAATACGAGGAGGAACATAGATGCATCCCGAATGGCAGCGAATTGCAAATGAATTTATCGAGGCGACCTCTTACCGGGTGGGCGAGCTGGAAAAAGGCTGGGCCTCTCGTTACGATTTTTCCAAAAGACCGGCGACGTATTTGCGCTATGAAGAGGTATTTGCCCGCATTGATTTGGGCAAGCCGCAGTTTCCAGCGTCCGTCGATTTGTGGGAGGTCCTCGCTAATCGAAGATCCAAGCGTAATTTCTTGAAGCAGCCAATGACGCTTAACGAATTGAATCTCCTGCTGTGGGGGACACAGGGCATCACAGATGATATGGGAGATTATCAATTACGCACGACCCCGTCTGCCGGTGCCCTGTATCCGATTGAGACGTATCTGATGATTAACAACGTAGAGGGACTCGAGAAAGGCCTGTATCATCTGGATGTACAGAATTGGTGCTTGGAAGGACTGAAGAGAGAAGACACGTCCGAGATCGCCTATATGTTCACGGAAGAACAAGAGGTGACGAGACGGGCTGCTGTCAATTTCGTTTGGACAGCGATGGTGGATCGTACGAAAGACAAATACAAAGAGCGTGCGTACCGCTATATTTGGTGGGATTCCGGGCACGTGTCGCAGAACCTGCATTTGGTAGCAAACGGACTGGGGCTTGGGGTAACGACAATTGGTCACTGGATGGATCAAGACATGAACGAATATTTAGGCATCGATGGCAAGTCCCATTTGTCTGTTTTGATGGCATCAGTGGGCAAAATCGCAGGTGGGCATTGGCTGACGGACCGTCGACCGGAATAAGCAATAAAAAAGGATGGGCATAAGTAGCCGCATCCTTTTTTGCATTCATGATGGTGTGCCAAGTACGATGTCATGTGCAGAAAGTGTATCGCGCAGAACGGTCGCCATGAGCTGGTAGCCGAGGACATGGGGATGAAGACCGTCGTCAGCCAATTCCATGCGCAGTGTGATGCCATCTGCGTCTGTCATACGGGAGTGATAATCGACATAGAGACAGTCTGTTTGTTCAGCAATAGCTTGGAAACGTTTATTGATCGTGATGACGAGCTCGTTTCGCTCACGGTTGCGTGCGTATCGATCCATATTGGTAGGCAAGAGGGAACAAAGAATGGGCTGAATGCCTTGCTCGAGAGCCACATGCACCATTGCTTCTACATCAGTGGTCACCTGCTGGCAAATCTCTTGGGGTGTCAGTCGGTCGGAAGGCAAGAATGTATCCAACGCCCACGTATTGTTAATCCCGATCATAATCACCACGAAACGTGGCTTCAATTGAAGGACATCCGCAGCAAAACGTCTGCGGGCCTGTTCGGTTGTGTCACCGCCGATTCCACGATTCACGATCGTCTGAGCGGACCGGCCAAAAAAGGTAGCGAGATCCCACCAATGCGTGATGGAATCGCCGAAAAAAACAAAATCGACGGGCTGCTGGTGGAAGAGCAGCGCTTCATTATGAAAGTCAAATTCGTTGCGTCGTCTGTCAGCTGGCGCATCGATACTGAAAAATCCGGGCTTTATGAGAGCTGGGCGCTGTTCGTCCAAGCTACATCCCTCCTCGTCCAAAATTTTACCATATCCCTGTAAGCGTGGTGTGCAGTTTCGTTTACTTCGTACTTGATTTTGACGTGTGTAAACGATAACATATGATCTGAATAAGATAGATTGATAACCATTATCAAATGCGTTGGAGTCTAAGAGAAGAGGGTGACCGTTGTGTCTATTGCCAAAATCATTCGAGAGCGCCGCTCTATTAAAAAAGACTATAAACCAGATACTGTGTCGGAAGAACTTGTTCTAGAGCTGTTGAATGACGCTGTGTACGCGCCGAACCATGGTATTCGTGAGCCTTGGAGATTTCTGTTTGTATCTTCAGAGAAAAAAGAAGCGTTTGTAGAGAAGTTGATCACCTGCTATCCTCCAGAAGCCTATCAGGCGCGCAAAGACATGTACAACCAACCGGCAGCTTATTTGGTTGTCATTATGAAGCAAGATCCGCGCCAAAAACAATGGGAAGAAGATTTCAGTGCAACAGCAGCGCTCATTCAAAACTTCCAGTTGCTCGCATGGGAGCGTGGATTAGGCGTAGTCTGGAAAACAAACGCGCACAACTGGGACCCGAAGGCACACGCCATCTTGGGTGTTGCGCCAGGAGAGAAAATCGTTGGTTTCCTGCACCTCGGTTTTTTCGATCAGGAAAATGTACCAGCAGCCCGCACACGCACGCCTGCTGAAGAAAAGTTCACTCGGTTCGAATAAATGGAAAAAACGAGACCAATCTGTGGTCTCGTTTTTTCGTGATAACTGGACAACTTCCTGCTACACTAATGCTTGATCTATGTTTACGTTAACTTGAAATATACGATTAGGGTGTATGACATGAGGGTTTTTTGGACGTTACAAAACCAAGAAGTGTGGGAATTGGCTCGAGAACGGGGTTTTTTACAAGGGGACCGAAAACATGCGATGTTCCCTCCGGAATACGAATGGATGGTTCATCAGATGAAAAAGAGAGTAACAAAATATAGCGGGGAAATGCCGATTTGGTTATGGGTGGATAAACCTGATTTGAGGCGTACAGGCTATTTTGAGAGTGGAGTCAAATTCGTTCGAATCAAAGTGGAGTTGGATGAACAAGTGGTTTTACTCTCTGACTATGATGAATGGCATATGGTATTAAATAATGACTTCTTAGCTAACAGTGAACAGGAATATGAAGAATTTCATCAGGGAAAAGGTACGATTTCGAAAGAGGAAAGCTGGGAGCGTATCTTTGCGTGGAATAGAAAGCGAGATTCCAGTTGGGATGCCTATGAGGATAGAGAATTGCAAGGAACAACCGGGAAAATAGCCATAGCGAATGTCAAAAGTGTCGAGTACTTTCTTGCAAGGTAAATGTTGATCACGCTCGAGGACACGGTTGGGGAAGAAAAAACGAGACCATTCTGAGGTCTCGTTTTTTTTTGCAATTACTTTGCTGCTTCTTGCGCTACGACTTTTACCATGCTTGAAATGATCCCCAGATGGATGGACTCGTGCATGACGGCAAAGTTAAAGACTTCTCCAACCGTTGTAAACTGGAAGGGACCCATTGTAATGGGAGCTGGCAAAGCTGCCTCTAGCTCGTCAGGGGTGACGGAGGCCAACCGTTCAATCTGTACCGACAAGTAGTGAATCAGCTCATCTTTCGAGGGTGGTGTAGTCGTCCAGTCAGAAGGCTTCGTTCCCGTCTGAAAAAGAGTAGCGTAAGAAGCAGGCAGGTCAGATTGGTAAGGCAAGCCGATGGATAGGAAATGCTGAAAACAAAAGACGATATGCCCGATATTCCAGCGAAGTGTATTTGAAAAAGCGGGGGATTGAACATCCAATAGCTCCTCAGGAATCAACGGAATCTGTTGTAGGCCAATCTGACGAACGGATGTGGCTGTAGTGATCATGCTTTGAGACATGAGACAAACCTCCCTATCATTTTCCTATGATTGACAGCGATCTTACCGTCAACTAAAGTGTACGTCGTAGGGGAAATCGCAACAATCATGCTTTTCCGATTAAAATGATTAGTAAAAATGATAATGGGTGCAAGAGGTGAAGCAATGGAGCTCAGGCAATTGGAGTATTTTATGGCAATATGTGAGGAAATGCATTTTTCCCGGGCATCAGAAAAGCTGTGTACCTCGCAGTCCAATCTCAGCCAGCAAATCAAGTTTTTAGAGAGTGAGCTGGGTGTCCCGCTGTTTGACCGCTTAGGTAAGAGAATCACGCTGACTGAAGCAGGAAAGGTATTGCTGGAACAGAGTCGGCATGTTTTTTCCCATATCGACTATGCACGTGAAGCAATCGAAGCCATGAAAAACAACGAAGGGGGCACGCTCACGATCGGTGTTCTGCCTGGCGATGCCGACTTGTTGTTTGACGCTCTTCTTGTAGAATTCCATCGCTTGTATCCCAAAACATCCTTATCCGTCATTGAGTCTACAAGAATCGTGGAGCAAATCACATCCGGCGAGATTGATTTGGGCGTGACTGTGTTACCTGAGCCGGATGAGAGCCGCTATTTCACGAAGAGTTCGCGCTTGCGGTTCATAGCGCACATCCACTTGCCAAGGAAAAGGCAATCAGGTTTGAGCAGCTTCAAGATGTAAAAATGGTGATGTTTCCGCCGGATCATCAAGCGAGACAGCTCATCAATCGCTATTGCTTACAGGAAGGCTTTCACTTGCAGCCTCCTATCGAAACAACCACACTCCTGGCTCTATTGACTCTTGTCAAAAAGGGGATCGGGGGCTGTATTCTGCCTGGCTTATTGCTGCAAAACGTAAACGACGACGAGATTGCGATCATCAACCTCTTGCATCCGACACCCAGCCAAGACATCTGTTTGGTTTATCGCAGGGACAAATATATGGGGTTCGCCGCTCGTACCTTCATCGATACGCTACAAGCTTATATTCAATCGGCCATCGACAACGTCCATGCCCCCACCACGAGTAAAAATCGCTCGTAAGATGTTCCTTTCCTTGGTAAAATGCAAGTCATTACGAAGCACGATCTGGTCGATGGGAGGAAGTTCACATGCATCCAAAAAAGGTCCCCCGTTAATCCCGAGGTCCTCCATTCATGTATTTGTGTCAGCTACCCCAAAATATATCAAGGGAGATGTACGTAAATGAACATGAATGGACCTGTAAAAATATCTCGAAGTGAACGATTTCAAACCTGCCAAGAAATTGCTGCGAGGTTACATGAAGTGTACAAAGAAAAAGTTCTCGCCATTGGGGTGTATGGTTCCATTTCTCAAGGGACAGACGGCCCTTATTCGGATATCGAAATGTTTTGTGTAGTAGAAGAATCAGGGGAAGAAATAGAATATAGCTACGAATGGTCAGCGGGACCTTGGAAGGCTGAAGTGAATGTGTGCAGTGCAGATGTTTTGCTGAACACTGCCGCTACTGTCGAGGAGGATTGGCCGCTGACACATGGCCCATTCTTTTCTCCGCTGAGTCTGTATGATCCGAAGGGCTTTTTTCATACGCTCAAAAAAGCAGCAGAATCACCAGCAAGCGAAGCGTTCACCGAAGCCATCAACGGTATTCTAGTAGGAGAAATGTACGAGTTTATTGGTAAGTTGCGAAACGTAAATCTAAACGGCCCACATACCTATCTGCCCTACTTGGCTATGGAGTTTGCCCAATACGGTGCGATGTTGATCGGGCTGCATAACCGAAAGCTCTACTCGACAGGGGCCAAGGTTTTGCCGGAAGCGCTGGAATTGCCGCATCGTCCTGCTGGATTCGATCAGGTAGCCAGATTGGTGATGGCGGGGGATCTGACTGATCCAGCAAAAATCGTTCGCGCTTGCGAAGCATTCTGGGATGGTCTCCAAGAGTGGGCTGCACAGCATCAGTATGTGATTCATTCAGAGCGAATCCCTTTTTAATCAATAAAAAACAAACGAGACCCCTTTTACGAAGGGTCTCGACTTACCAAGAGAGCCTTGCTACCTGGTCTTACCCCTGTCAAGCGGACAGAACTAAAAAAGCCTAAGCAGCCAGTGTG
>NZ_JBEAES010000038.1:0-47461 GCF_050477165.1 Brevibacillus sp. FIR094
TGGTCGCATTCTCTTGAAGGTGTTTTGATTTGTCTTACGTTATGGGGTCAGTCCCGAGCGACCGCGTCTGTAAGGAAGCTTTTTATGCGTTTCAGAAAATTTAAGCATAGTAGCATATACAATGTGAAGTACTTAAACTTTCTTACACGTAAAAAAGACTGTCCCCCGCGTCTAGGCGAGAGACAGTCTTGGTTGTGTTAGGCGTTCTTTTTCAATGCGATTTCTTCTGGCTGTGCCATTTTCGAGAAGAACCATTTCATCATTGGTGGAGTGACGATGGTCGTCAAGAGTACGACGACAATCAGGACGGCAAACATGTCTTGTGTGAGCAAATTGCTCTCCAGACCGATTGCGGCGATAATGAGTGCCACTTCCCCACGGGATACCATCGCTGCACCAATGGCCATCGAGTTTTTCCACGGGAAGCCCGTGATTTTTGCACCAAAAGCTCCACCGATGAGCTTGGAAATGATGGCGATAACGCTCAGGAGTACAATCAGTCCGAGATTGTCTAAGATGCCAGTGAACTGTGCTGTTACCCCGATTGAGGTGAAGAACACAGGTACGAAAACCGCGTAGCTGATAGTCTCGACCTTGTGCGTTACTTCTTGCTTGTAATTGGTCAAGCTGATGGCAACACCGGCGATGTAGGAACCGATGATGGCAGCAACCCCTGTATATTCAGCAAAATATGCGAACAGGAAACAGATGATAAGCGCTGCGGAAATAACTGATTCTGTGACCTGCAATGGTGCGAATTTTTTCAAAATCCATGGGACAACCTTCCAAGAGAGAACGATGACGATGGCAAAAAATGCGACCTTTTTCAAAACCACCATGCCGAGATTTACGTCGCCGCCAGCAAAGCTCATCAAGAAAGCAAGTGCCAAGATGACCACAACGTCATCAATAACAGCGGCTCCCATGATTGTTGCGCCTTCTCTTGATTTTAGCTTGCCCAATTCCTTCAACGTTTGTACGGAAATACTCACGCTGGTAGCAGAGAGCAACAGGCCGAGAAAGATCGCTTCGATATTGGAGAGGCCAATCGCAATCCCGGCACCATAACCGAGTGCAAGCGGTATAACAATCCCTGCGACACCTACGCTGGTTGAAGACTTGGCGGTGCGTTTGAACTCATCAATATCAGTCTCCAAGCCCGCGATAAACATGAGCAGGATTACCCCGATTTGACTAATTTCCTTGAGGACTTCTGTGTCTGTGACCAGCCCGAGAACGGTAGGACCTAAAACGATACCGATGAGCAGTTTCCCCAAAACAGATGGCTGACCCAGCCGCACACTGATGTCACCAGCGATTTTGGAGGCGATCAAAATGACAGCCAGCTGAAAAATAAGCATGTGGTTTCCCCCTTTTAACGAAATAAAAAAGAGCCCGCGATCACAGCTTTCTTTTTGTCGGCTAAAAAAAGACAAAAAGAACCCTATGATGACAGGCTCCTCCAGTAACGAATCAAATATTCACTTATCATACACAAACATTTTAACATACTGGGCAGAAAAAGTAAACACTTGGTGACAAATGCTCCTCAGCGTGTGAAGATAGAGCAAAAACCGGAGGAGGAGCAGGCATGGCGAAAATCAGCAAAGAGAATGCAGAGCATTATCATTGGGGCGATCAATGTGATGGTTGGCATCTGGTCAAAGGCCAAGAGCTCAGCGTCATTCATGAGCGGATGCCCGGAAATACAACAGAAGTGCGTCATTATCACGAGCGGGCGCGTCAGTTTTTCTTCGTACTGTCAGGACAGGCTATGCTGGAAGTGGATGGCGTGCGTCATGTGATCAACAGGCAGGAAGGGGTAGAAGTGCCTCCGGGAGTCAAACATCAGATGAAAAACGAGGGAGCAGAGGATGTGGAGTTTCTTGTGATCTCGCAGCCGACAACAAGAGGAGACCGCATCCAGGCAGATTAAATAAAGCCTGACCGTCAAAAGAAGCGGTCAGCTTTTATATGCGTCAAGCTTATTTGAAATTGGTGAAATCGGACATTTGTGCGAAGATATCTGCCAATGCGTGCATTCCTTCGAATGTTTGATAAGCGAAAATAGGCAGACCTACAACAAACAACAAAACTTCTCCGATATATTTGGCGATCATATGATCAACCTCCTTTTGGATGTTTGTTACGCTACGCGATCCAAAACGAAGGAACCATATGTATCCATTTCGCCGTCTGTGTGCTGTATGCGCCTGAATAAGCGAAGGCGCTGCGGTTGCCTTGCCGCCATTGGATAAGTCTCAACCAACAACTTGTTAATGGAAGGTCGGTACGTATCCGTGACGTTCTGATGTAGAATCCGGTTTTGCAGGTAACACTGTCTGAGACAAAAAACAGAAGTGAAGCATCCTACAAAAAGCGCGACCAAGGCGAAGAAATCTTCCAGCGAAAACAGCAGCAATAGCATATCTTCCATGGCGATTCTCCTCCTTTCGTATTCATCATTCTACTCTTGTTCACAATATCGAGCAACCCCGAAAATTCATGAGAGCGGATACATTGCTAAAATGCCAACTATTTCAATTTATTAATCGATAGGTTGACACGGTAGTTCCCAAAAGGAAGCAGGGCATCTAAAAAATGATTGAGGGCCTCTTGATCTGACACATGTACCATCATGGTATAGCAGCCTTCTCCGCTAATGCGATGCGCT
Source organism: Brevibacillus sp. FIR094 (assembly GCF_050477165.1). Lineage (NCBI taxonomy): Bacteria > Bacillati > Bacillota > Bacilli > Caryophanales > Paenibacillaceae > Brevibacillus > Brevibacillus sp. FIR094. The sequence goes on from NZ_JBEAES010000038.1 coordinate 2,675, forward strand.
TCGACGATCTCGCTGCGACTTTTGATAAAACGAGTGAAGAGAGAATGATCGGTAGTGGTCATGAACATGGTGACCAGAGCAGTGAGGACTGGGGCGATTTTGGTTTCATCAATGAGCGTTGTATAGCCTTGAATAATGCCTTGCTCCTCCATTCGTCTAATGCGGTTTCCGACGGCTTGACCGCTTAGATGGACCTGTTCGCCGATGTCCTTCCACTGCAATCGGCTGTTTTTGCGTAGCAAGGCAAGGATGGAGAGATCGGTTTGATCTAGCATGCGTATCTCCTTTCACGGCGAAAGTCGGTAGCCAGCAATCGTTTCGCGGCAACCGTTCACCGCCTTATACAATAAACGTACATCCATTATAACGATAACGAGGAAAGGAAGAAATGACATGCAGATTCAACTTATACGACATGCTACCTTGCGTGTGGAATATGCAGGGCTGACATTTTTGATCGATCCGATGTTTAGTTCCAAGGGAGAAATGCCAGCAGTACCAAATACGCCGAATCAGCGCCCGAATCCAGGAGTGGAATTGCCCCTATCCGTGGAGGAGGTACTCGCTGGTGTGGATGCCCTCTTGGTGACGCATACCCATTTTGATCATATCGATGAAGCGGCGATTCGCCTTCTCCCGAAGCATTTGCCTGTATTTTGCCAGCCACCGGATCTGGATAAGCTGGTGCAGCATGGCTTCGAACAAGTCATTGCCATCGAAGAGGAGTATACATGGCAAGGAGTTCACCTGCATCGGACAGGTGGTCAACACGGAACAGGGGAAATTGGACAGCAGATGGGGCCAGTATCTGGCTTCGTTCTGGAGCGAGCTGGTGATCCGACGCTGTATGTGGCGGGGGATACGATTTGGTGTGAGGAAGTGGAGCAGGCTGTTGCAGCGTATCGTCCTGATGTGATCGTCGTTTTCGCAGGTGCGGCCCGTTTTTTGACGGGAGACCCGATTACGATGACGAAGGAGGATATCGTCCATGTCGCAGATGCCGCGCCCGACAGCCGTATTCTCGTTGCCCACATGGAGACGTGGAACCATTGCTTGCTCAGCCGTCACGAATTGAATGAATGTTTGCGGGAAAAACAGCTGTCCGGTCGTGTACATGTTCCGCAGGATGGCGAAACCATCTCTTTTCAATGAGCGAACCGAATATAGATGAACAACAAAAGCTCCGCAGTCATAGCGGGGCTTTTGGCGTTGTCGAAAAAAAGGCTTATCCATCATTTGACAAACAAAAATGAACGTAATAAACTATTTTTACGTAAATGATTAATGTCATGAGGTGTTGTTGTGGCGCACGAACAACTGGAAACATATGTAGTCGAGAAGCCTGAACAGGCGATGGCCTTATTGAACCCGCTCCGTGCCGAGATATTAAGCCGTTTGGCAGAGCCTGCTTCAGCGGCGGAAGTCGCACGTGGTATCAATGAAATCCCGCAGCGTGTCAATTATCACTTGAAGGCCTTGGAAAAGGTCGGATTGGTCAGGCGGGTAGGGAGTCGACAGGTGCGCAATCTCGTCGAGGTGCTTTATTTGGCGATTGCGCGGACGTATGTGCTCTCGGAAGGACTGAACTGGGGCAACGATACCGTTCAGCAAATGAAGGATCAAGGATCGCTGTCTCATCTGGTCCAGACAGCAGAACGAATCAAGCGGGATGCCATGCTCTTGCTGGAGCGTTCCGATCAAGAGGTGGAGGTTCCGAGTGCCTCGCTGAACGCGAGTATTCAGCTTGCCAGTGCGGAACAGCGCAGTGCTTTTGTAGAGGAGTACGTCCAACTGGTGAATCAGCTTGTGGCGAAATATCAGCCAAAAGAAAAGGGACAAGAGACGTATCAGGTCGTTCTCGCGGTTTATCCAAAACAAGGAGGAGACGAGGCATGAAGGCACAAGTGACAGAGTCTAACAGGTCCAAACCCGTAGTCGTTTGGGAAAATCGTATTCAGCCACAAGTTGATCAGGTCATTGTCATGCCAGCCCGAAGCGGAAATGGGGTTGCGGTCGAAAGAGAAGCAGCTGTTCAGACATGGTCAGTAGGTCCGGCGAGTAATCCCGCAGTGGTGACGCAGGTTTCATCTGGATTTAACAAAAAATCAGTGGCAGTGCCACAAGCAACCAGCATGCGTATGGCCGCGTAAAAAATCAAGCGTAAACAAGCGAAGGAGGGTTTTTTCATGAATCTCATTCCAGTAGTAGTCGAGCAAACGAGTTATGGAGAGAGGTCCTATGACATTTACTCCCGGTTGTTAAAGGATCGCATCATATTTCTCGGCAGTGCCATCGATGATCAGGTAGCCAATGCAGTCGTAGCTCAGCTGCTGTTCCTGGCAGCAGAAGACCCGAAAAAAGACATTCATCTTTATATCAATTCGCCAGGAGGCTCTGTCACAGCAGGGATGGCGATTATCGATACCATGAAATTCGTAGCACCTGAGGTGTCCACGATCTGTACGGGGATGGCAGCGTCTATGGGCGCGATGCTTCTCGTAGCAGGAGCGCCGGGCAAACGGTATGCGCTGCCTAATGCAGAAGTCATGCTCCACCAGCCGTGGGGAGGCAGTCAAGGACAGGCGAGCGATATCAAGATCGCAGCAGACCGTATCATGCGACATCGCAACATGTTGTATACGATCATCTCGGAGCGTACGGGAAAGACAGTCGAGCAAATCGAAAAAGATGCAGACCGCGACTATTTCCTTACCGCCGCAGAGGCGCTCGAATACGGCTTGATTGATAAAGTGATCGAAAAATTGTAGAGCTGGGGGTGCCGGGGTGAAGATCCTATTTTTGGGGGGAACGCGTTTTATCCGTCCACATGCAGTGAAGCGCTTGGCAGAAGCAGGTCATGAGGTTGCTGTATATAATAGGGGGCTGACCCTCGGCGCAGCCTCTCTTCCACCAGGTGTCGTCTCTATTACGGGAGATCGTGCCCCTGGGTGAATATCGGGAGACTCGAACGAAGCAGTCCTCACGATGGAAAAAGGTTCTCAAGAAGTGTCAGTTGGGATGGGGGGCGTCGCAAGAGCAGGAGAAGCGTTCTCTCAAATTCGCGATGCTGTTGTAGGCGTGACGAATGAAATTCAAGAAGTATCGACTGCTGCACATACCCTTACGGAAAGTACAGGCAAGGTCGGACAATCGATGAAGATGATTGCCACTGTAGCGCAATCGGCTGTTTCTCTCTCGGATGATTTGGAAAAACTGATAGGCCATTTCAAGGTATAAAGCTTCGCCACAAGATGCACCCCTTAGAATCGAGAGAAAGATTCTGAGGGGTGTTTTTTCGTTTACGCCAATTTCCACAAAGCCAACCTTCGATACACCAGAAAAACCACGAGATTCCCCACTGCCGCTACCAAAAAGACGGTCCAAGGCCCCAGCGATAAGGTCATCCAACCCGAACCATAGATGGAAAAGACAATCCCGAGCTTGAAAATAGAGCCGGTGATCCCGCTAATCCTTCCGATCATGTGGGCAGGGGTAGTCTCTTGACGGAAGGTCCAAATACAGACGTTTTCAATCGTGCTAATCAGACCCGTGAGAAACAGAGACAGACAGAGCAGCCACGTACTTTGCGCGAAAGCCATGAGCAAATAGGAGCAACCGAGGAGTAGGATGGTCATGCCCATGATGCGGCCGATGGGAAAGCGCCTCCGTAGATAGGCAACGACAGAGCTACCGAGAAGACCGCCAAGTCCAGCGACGGAAAGCACCAGCCCTAATGTGGAATTGTCCAGCTTCAGGTGATCCTTGGCAAAGAAAATGATCATGGCGTCATACATGCCCGAGGTTGCATTGAGAAAAATCACGAGGACCGTAATCTGCCATAATGGTCGATTGCCCAAAAGCTCCTTCCAACCATTTCGCAACTCCTGCCAAAAGCCGCCCTGAGAGGGAGCAGGTGCATCTGTACGATCTAAAAACGATATGGCGATAAAAGCCAGTAAATAGGCTGTACCCGTAATAAGTAGCCCAGTGTGCAGGGTCGACAGAAGCAGGATAAAACCGGTAATCGCTGGCCCCATAATTTCAATAAACGTGCTTATAAAAGAAAAGCGAGCATTGGCTGAGGTTAGCAGCGGGGTAGGGACTACTTGCTTGATCATGCTGACGCGTGCGTTGTGAAAGCCATAGTTAAACGCCATTAGGAAAAAGCCAGCCACATAATAATGAATGACCTGTGCATGTCCGGATTCGGTCACTCCATATAGCAAAAACAACAAGACCATCTGGCCAAAAACCATCCATTGCGACCAGCGTTTTTTGGAGAAGCGATCTACCCAGACACCGATGAACATGGCCAGTAGTAGATTAGGCAAAAACTCAATACTTTTCATGGTCGTCATAGTAACTGGAGATTGGGTCATATCATACAAAATCAGTGGCAAGGCTAGTTCGTACACTTTGGCTCCACACGCGATAAAGGTGGACGTGAAAAAGAGGACGAGAAAGGGCCGATTCCGCCAGATCGACATGTTCTCGTGTGACTCAGGCTTCGTGGCGGGGGTGTGGTTTGGTACTGGCATGAAAAAACCTCCTTCTTCGATCTCATTGTAGCTAGAAAAAGGGGAAGAAAAAGGGTAGAGTGTTTGTTGTATATGGACCCCTTTTTGGATTCGACAGCGACTGTTTACATAGAAAGAGTGATCATCTCGATGCAAAGTGCCTACTACTACTTGCGCTTGCGCCAGCATTTTGCCTCTGTCACAAAGGGTGAACAGCAGGAGGTTTCGCTTGCCGAGCTGGCTCAGATTTTTTGTTGCACGATTCGAAATACGAAAAAAGTCATCAAGCAAATGGAGGAGCAGAAGTGGATTGAATGGAGCCCGGGAAGAGGACGAGGCAATGTCTCGCGGATCGTCTTATTATACGGGATCGAGCAGATTGTTTTGCCCATCGCCCAAGAGCGTATCCAAGATGGCGATTTGGAAGGCGCCATGCAGCTCCTCAATGATTTTGCCATCACTGCCAAGGGGCGGGAGCACTTTTTTGACTGGCTCTCCGGGCAGTTTGGCTTTATTCAAGAGGAAATCCGCGAACGGAAACTGGATACGCTTCGCATGTCCTTTTATAGGCCGATTCCCGCTCTCGACCCTGCCTTTGTCAACAGGCGCACAGAGTCACATATGGTGAAGCAACTATTTGATACCCTCATTCGTTATGACGAAAAAATGGATGCATTCGTCCCGCATCTCGCCCATCATTGGGAGGTAAATGAGAGTGGAACAGAATGGACCTTTTATTTGCGCAAAGGGGTATTTTTTCACCACGGCCGTGAACTAACAGCGCATGATGTCGTCTGGACGCTTGAGCGTATTGCTGATCCGAAGACAGGTTCTCCCTATCGCTGGATGCTGGAAGATGTAGAGAAAGTCACTGCTAAAAAAGAAACGATGGTAAAAATCGCGCTCAGACGTCCCAATCAATTGCTGCTATCCATACTGGCATCGGATCGACTTTCGATCGTTCCGGGAGATGTCATTCAGGAAAAGGGACAAGTATTTAGCCGATTACCGGTTGGTAGTGGACCGTTTTCGCTGGTAACGAATGACTCGCAAATGTTCATTTTGGAGGCTGTCCCCACGTATTTTCTCGGAAGGGCTCATTTGGATCGGGTAGAGATTTGGATTGTTCCCGAAAACAATCAGGATGTGCGAAACGAGGATTACTTTTCAAAACGAGGAGAGGTGCACTTCCAAAGCTTTTGGAATAAGCTCGGGCCGATGGAGCAATGGCAGGAGTTACAGAGCCTGGAGAAAGGCTGCACGTATCTCGCTTTTAACCTAAATCGCCCAGGACCGCAGCAAGATATCGCATTCCGGCAAGCACTGGATCGTCTCATCGTGCGCGAGAAAATGATCACGGAACTGCGTGGCAATCGGTATGCGCCTGCTTACGGGTTTTTACCGGAAATCAAGGACGTACTTGGTGAAATAACGGTCTGGGATGGGGATTTCAAAGGCTGGCCCGATCATCGTCCGATACAGTTGTTTACGTATGAAGGAGCAGGCAATGAAAATAATGCGGAATGGTTACAACAGCATTTGGCGGATGGTGGCATTCGCGTCGAAGTGACTGTCCTGCCGATTGAGGAATTGAAGAAGTCCGAAACCATCCAGCAGGCAGATTTGGTGGTTGCGGGTGAGGTTTTTGATGAACAGTGGGTGTTGGGGATGGTGGAGTTCTTCAAGTCAGATATCAGCTTTTCGCGACAGATGTGGAGCCCTGCCTTGCGCGAGCGAATCGACGATGAGCTGGATGCCTTGATGCTGGAGAGGGAATTACCAGAGCAGCGTCATCACTTGCAGGAGGTCGAGAGACTGCTGCGTGAGCAGTGCGCGATGCTGTTTTTATACCATACGCGTCAGCATTCTGCTTACCATTCGGCTCTGGCCGGTGTTTCGTTGAATGCGCTTGGTCTTGTCGACTACAAAAATATATGGTTTCGGCAGTAATCGTGGAAGATGAGTCTGTCAGAGCGCCTCAAGTTACGCTATGATAAGGCTTACATGTCAAAAGGCGGAGGGGAAAGTATGAAACGATTCCGATTTGATCAGGAAGTAGGCAAAACGATTGATCGCTATAATTCCGTCCATGCGACGATTTCTCGTGTCATGCGCACACCTGATTCAGTTTCGATCGGGTGTATCCATTTGGAGGCAGGCGGGATTGTTGGCTATCATCCGGCACCTTGTCCTCAACTCTTCCTTGTCGTGAGTGGAGAAGGCTGGGTACGCGGTGAAGGTACAGAGCGTATCCCGATCCAGAGTGGACAGGCGGCGTTCTGGATCATAGGAGAAGGGCACGAATCAGGCAGTGAAACCGGAATGACGGCAATCGTGATCGAAGGCGATGGACTCGATCCGGAGAGCTTTATGTCCTTGTTGGAGACGTAGCATCCGTATGTATGATGGTATTGGTTTGCCATTCCACCAACCGTACATAAGCACATTAGACTATCCTAGAAAGACGGTGTGAAAGGCGAATGAATTGGAAAACACATATGGCACTTGGTGCCATCGCAGGCTACTGCGCCTATCCTTCATGGAAGGGCAGCGTCATTGGCGCGACGATGGCACTCGTACCTGATATCGATCAAGCAAATAGCAAGCTCGGAAACTTGATGGGACCTATATCCAAAATGCTGCAAAAAGGATTCGGTCATCGTACAGTGACACACTCATGGGTAATATTGTTCCTTCCATTTCTACTATTCGGTGATTCTCCGGCTGCAATGGCAGCTCTGTGGGGGATATTGTCCCATCTGATCAGCGATATGCTGGTGGGGCGCATTCAGTTATTGTGGCCGTTGCGCGTGGGCTGGCTCGGCATTCGGGTGTCCAAGTCGATGTATCGGACTGTGGATCGAATCGTATTTTATGTAGCGATTGTGTATATCGTGATCAAAGGTTATCAGTAAGAAAAATGGAAAAGGAAAAGGAAAAGGACGTCCCTTCAGGAGGTCCTTTTCCTTTTCCATTAGAACAAAAAAACTGACACCGGTTTAGGACCGATGCCAGTTTGCTAGTAACTATTATAAGCAGATTCTTCTTATCACGAAACAACTAAGGCATCATGAACTGTTGCACGAGTTCAGCGTTTTCAGTCATGAATTTATCTGCGTTTTGCATGACTTCTTGTTGTGCTTCCATCATTTGTTGGTCAGTCACAGTAGCGAAGTTGATGGAGTTGTCAGCAGTCATAGCTGGAATTTCCAGTGCTTTGCCGAATTCTGCTTTGGACTTCAGCTTGAAGCTAAAGCCTTTTGGCATATCTGGAGTAGGGTTCGAGAAGTTCACTTTTACCGTGCCGTCAGAATCTACACCATTGTCCGTCTTCGTCTCGTTCACGGTAACATTACCGGTCAGAGCAACAGGGTTGGAGGAATATTCGTCTGCCATTACGAGTGCAAAGTCATACTTTCCGGTTTTTGTCTTGTCTTGCTTGGTTGTCTCGAAAGTAGTTGCGAGGTCCAGAGCTGGCTGGTCGGTCTCTTTCGCCAGGATGCTGAACTTGCCCTTGGTCTTGTCTTTTTCTTCTGTCGCTCTGTAGGTAAAGGACATTTCGCCACTTTTCTGATCAGACAGGTTGTGCAGGGAGTAACGGTAGTACGTTTCTGCGCCTTTATTATAAGAAACACTGCTGTAGACCAGTTGATCTTTTTGCTCTTTTTCATCGACCAAGAGCTTACGGGACAAGATTTGATGATCGCTATTCACGAGCACGACCATTTTCAATTGATCAGTTGATTTGGTGTCTGTATCTTCTGTATCCTTGATGATGTCATCGAAGGCTTGCTCGTAATTTTTCTTGAATTCTTCTTTGCTGATTTCTTCTACTTTGTAGCCGCTGTCGAGCATCAGTGTAGCTACATTGTGGTAGCGGCTGTAGATCAGGTCAAACAGCTTTTGGTCAGCTTTTGCCTTCTCTGCAATTTTCTTTGTCAGAGCCGCTCCTTCTGCGTTGTTAAAAGTAATCGTGATCTCACGCGCATCTTCCTTGAGTCCTTCTTCAGAGAAAGGAACGTCTTTCTTGATGCTTACCTGGCTGTCTTTGATACTGTCAGCATACAGCATGGCATACGGAGTCATTACTGTTTTGAGTTCATCTTGGTTAAAATTGATCGCTTCATGCAAATCGCTATAGCTTACAAAGCGCTTCGGCAGTTCCTCGCCCATCTTTTCCTTAAGGGCCTCGCGATCTTTCAAGTCCATATAAGCGTATTTCGAGTAAAACTCTGGCAGCTTGAAGCCCATCACGGAATCATTCATGAAGTACTCAAGAGTAGCCAGTTTTTTATCTTGTAGGTGAACTTCCAGGTTCCCTGATTGCTGATTCTTCTGTTCATCGATGTTGCTTTGCATCACGAGCTTCGCTTTGCCCAGCATGTCGAGAATTTTTTGTGCTTGCGGGTCTGGGATCGTTGCATCTAGGGCAATTTCACTCAACTCAGTGGTGGAGTGAACTGGTTTTTCCAGGTATGGCTTCATGTAGTCTTGGTATTCCCCGTAAGCTTTGGATACGTCGCTTGAAAACTTCATCATGCTCTCCGCTTCCGCTTGCAGGTAAATCGTTTTTGCGCTCTTAAACAAATCGAACTTGGCATAGGCGGTTCCTAATCCACCCAGGACAACGACAGCTGCTGCCCCCGCGATCAGCCATACTTTTTTCTTGCTTTTGCGCGGTGGGTTCACGTTTGTTGCAGTTTCCATCTTTTCTCTCCCCTTTGTGCTCTCTCTCTTTGGTGAGTACGGTGTGCGTAATGATTTTGCGCACTCGATTTTGTATTGTACCATAAGGAGGATGAAGGGGAACGATTTCCAGTAAAATTCTTCAAAAAAGAGGAAGAAAGACCCAAATGGTTGCATTCTTCCTTCTTTTGTATGCATATTGAACAAAAGAAAAAGCGACAGCAGGGGGGAGATCACGTGGATTTTCGCGTGCTGCAAACGTTTATGGTGGCGGCCACGACAGAAAATTTTCACCAGACAGCAGAAGCGTTGTTCATTGCGCAGCCTACTGTCAGCCAGCATATACGACAATTGGAAAAGGAATTGGGGATCAAGCTGTTTGAACGGGTTGGCAAACGCGTTCGGTTAACGGCTGCGGGCAAACGCTACTTGCCACATGCAAAAGGACTCCTTCAACAGTGGCATAACAGTATGGAGGATTTGCAGGCTTGGAGACAGGGCTATCGGGAAAAGCTGCAACTGGCTGTTTCACCGATTATTGCCCGTGCTCGTTTTTCCCACTTGCTGCACCGTTATACCAAGCTCTATCCCGATGTAGATATCTCAATTAAAATTGTCGACTCCGTGGAAATTGGCCCGCTGGTTCAAAATGGACAGGCTGATCTGGGCTTAACCCGGATGGTGCCGGGAGAATTCCAGTTGTCTACTTATCTTTTGTACGAAGATCCTATCGTTTTTGCAGTCCCTCACAGTGGCGGAGATATGGAGGCTCCCTTGCCTGATTGGGAGCAAGAGGTTCAATCGAACCGTCTGTTGACCCACAATCACCCGGGCTACTGGGATGAGTTGCTGTTGCTTTTGCGTCAGAGGGGGCTTTCTCTGCGTACCATGGCTGTTTCGCAGGTAGACATTACGAAGCGATTCATTGAGGATGGATTGGGCGTTTCCTTTTTGCCTCGGACGGCTGTCGATCGGGATTTGTTTGAAAACCGTTTTATTGAACTGCCCACACCTGGCCTTGTTTTACCGAAGGTCGCTTCTTATTTGCTCGTACCCAAAGCAGGGATTAGCGAGCCAGCACAGCATTTTATGGAAATCTTGCATTCCTTGTATCCACCGATGCCGCTTGTTCAGTCGGGTGGACGGACATAAAAGATAACAAGCCTGTAAGATAGAGGTAAGGTGAATCGATAGTTTTGATGAGCATATGTATGCTACACTGAACCCTGCTTAAAGACAGCAGGAGGGAATGACGAATATGCAGGCTGAACCAATCGCACAGAAAGATCGGATTTATTCTATTGATATTGTAAGGGGATTGGCATTGTTCGGGATTTTGCTGGTGAACTTGCCAGGCTTCATCATGTATTCGGAAGACGTTCCTATGCCAATAGAGGCAGGGATCGATGCATGGATTCGCTTAAGCTATGATTTATTCATTCAAACGAAATTTTTCGGGATCTTTTCGTTTCTGTTTGGCTTAGGTTTTTACATTTTCATGTCACGGGCTGAACAGCGTGGACAAAAAGTATTTCGCCTCTTCAGCAGACGATTGCTCGCGATGTTTGCCATTGGTGTGGTTCACATCATTTTATGGTTTGGCGATATTTTGACGGTGTACGCATTGCTCGGCTTTTTCCTGATGCCTTTTTATAGAAGAAAGTCTTCTACGATTCTGGCTTGGGCAGCTAGTCTAGGCGGAGTGTACATGCTCACTCAAAGCGTGGCGCTCGTACAGACGCTCAATGGTCAAGAAGTTTATTCGTTAGTAGCATCATTCCAGACGACAATGATACCGATTTTCGTGATGTTCCTGTTTGGTTTGTATGCGGGAAAACGCGGCTTGATTGCTCAAATTCGCGAGCATAAGCCTTTGCTGAAACGAATCGCTACTACTACTCTTGTCATCAGTCTTCCGATCGCAGCAGGGATTGTTTGGGCTAGTGGTGTCGGCTTTGGTCCAAAGCTTGAACAGGTGAATAAAATATTGGTTGATCTGAGTACGCTGCCTATGGCGCTGTGTTTGATAGCTAGCTTGTTTCTGTTGCTGGATCGTGAGCCAGCACGGAAAGTTCTTCAGCCATTTGCCTACACGGGACAAATGGGGTTAACGACTTATTTGGGTCAGACCGTCATCATGACCATTCTGATTGCTTTGTTCGGTATTACGGCCATGCCGCTCTCTTCTTGGCTTTTGCTCGCGCTGCCGATCTATGCGTTTCAATTACTTGTAAGCTGGCTGTGGCTGAAGCGTTTTAACCAGGGGCCGATGGAAAAGCTGTGGCGCTTCCTGACGTACGGACGTAAAAAGAAGTCAGTTCCAGTTACTGCTAACTAATTGTAGAACGTGATCAAAACCCCGATTTTCTTCTATTTCCCTTCACGATTATGAATCGATTATACTGAAGAGAAAAGAGATGAAAATGGAGTGGTGATGATGACAAAACAACATCCTTTGGCTATCGGCTTGGATGGTATCGCCGTAGCAGAAACAGACCTTAGTTTGGTGGATGGGATTAATGGACTGCTGGTGTACCGCGGTCATTGGGCGCGTGATTTGGCTATCCACCACACATTTGAGGAAGTGGCACATCTGCTCTGGTTCGGACATTTGCCTAGCGAGCAGGAGTTGAATGAGTTAAAAGATAAGTTCAAAGCAAACCGTGAGCTGCCGGAGCACGTAAAGGGAATCCTGAAGCTGATCCCGGCAGATGTAGATATGATGAGTGTACTGCGTACAGGTGTTTCGGCACTGGGCAGTTCCTCGCACGGCTTCCCGCCAACCATCGATGAGGTGATTTCGCTGGCTGCCAAGATGCCGACAATCGTTGCGTATCGCTTCGCTTGTCTGGAGGGCCGCGAGCCGTTGGCACCGAATCCGGAGCTGGATCATACAGCGAACTATCTGTATATGCTCAAGGGCGAAAAGCCGAAAGCGGCACATGTACGTGCACTGGATGCGTATCTGATTTTGACGCAGGAGCATGGCATGAATGCATCCACATTCTCCGGTCGTGTGGTCAGCTCGACCGAATCCGATCTGATTTCTTCCGTTACGGCAGCAATCGGCACTTTGAAAGGTCCTTTGCACGGCGGAGCGCCATCTGAAGTGACGGAGATGATCGAGGCTATCGGTACGAAGGAAAATGCAGAGCCGTGGCTGCGCAACAAGCTGGAGAGCGGCGGGCGTTTGATGGGCTTCGGACACCGCGTCTATAAAACGATTGATCCGCGTGCAACTGCTCTGCGCGTCGTTGCATCTGAACTGTCGTCCAACGATCCGTGGTTCGATCTGGCGACACACGTAGAAAAAGTAGGCTTGCAGCTGCTGGAAGAGTACAAACCAGGTCGTAAGCTGAATACAAACGTAGAATTTTTTGCCGCAGCTGTGATGCGCGCGGTGGGCTTGGACGACAATTTGTTTACACCGACATTTGCCGTGAGCCGTGTGGTCGGTTGGAGTGCGCACATTCTGGAGCAGGCAGGCAAAAATCGCATTATTCGCCCGCAATCCAATTACATTGGCACGATGCCAGAATAATCGAGACGTTTATCATGAAAGCTATCCGTTATGCGGGTAGCTTTTTTCGTGTTTATAAATGTGGCTGCGGTGGGGAGAAGAATATTTCCAGTCTAGGCTCCAGGCTCCGTTCTGCTGGGGGCTGAGACTGTCCGCTCGGTAGGACTCCACAAGTCGCTACGTCTGGAAATATTCTTCTCTATCGTGACTGAGTACATTCTTCAATCTTTTTTTAAGGCTTTTAAAATCGTAATAACACGGAAAGTTCGTAGAGGAAACAGGAGAAATAAGCGAAGATCTTTGGTACACCGACCAAGACGGAATGCAAAAAGCGAAACACGCTCTTAAGCGTCCACCTCTGAAAAACATCCTGAAAGAACAACTTTGGACGCGGTTTCGCTTTTTGCATGGAGTCGGGCAGTCAATCCCTCAGCGGGTGGGACAAGAAGCTGAGCGTTTTCTCCTGTTTCCTCCCCACCACAACAGCCGGACAAGCCCTTTATCGTCTTCACAAAGTGCAACTTGGGATTGCAGAAGATGCTTACTTTTGGCATGATAATAAAAAAAAGTAAGGAGTGGAGCAAATGGCGTTGTTGTCTACCCCGTTTCAGTTTAAAGGACTTAGCTTGAAAAATCGGATCGTCATGCCACCGATGTGCCAATACTCTGTGGATGCACACGATGGAACACCAACGGACTGGCATTTTGTTCATTACGTTTCCCGTGCAGTAGGCGGAACAGGTCTGATTATCGTGGAAATGACTGATGTCGAGCCTGATGGTAGAATTTCCAACGGCGATTTGGGCTTGTGGTCTGACGAACAGATTCCGGCGTATGCACGAATTGTCTCCGAGGTTCAGAAGTATGGGGCCAAAATTGGCATACAGATTGCTCATGCGGGCCGCAAAGCGGAAGACGCAGAAGTGCCTGTATCGGCGTCTGCGATTGCTTTCCCAGGGGCACGCTACAAAACGCCACGGGCGTTGACGACAGAAGAAGTCAAGCAAATGGTCGTCAAGTTCCAGGACTCAGCGAGGCGTGCGGTGGAAGCCGGGTTTGATACCATTGAAATCCACGGTGCGCACGGATACTTGATTCACCAGTTCCACTCTCCTTTGACAAATCAGCGAGCCGATGAGTACGGGCAGGATAAAGCCCTGTTTGGTGTGGAAATTATTCAGGCAATCAAAGAAGTCATGCCAGCTGACATGCCGCTGATCATGCGCGTCTCTGCCGTAGAGTACGTGGATGGTGGATATGGGCTGGATTACAGCACGGAGTTGTGCCGCCGTTACAAGGAAGCCGGTGTGGACATTTTCCATCTATCCAGCGGTGGGGAAGGACCGATTGGTTCAGCAGGCCGTCCAGGTGTTCATCCTGGCTATCAAGTACCATTGGCACGCGCAATTAAGCATGCACTGGATGTCCCAGTCATTGCAGTCGGCAATCTCGATGATCCAAAAGTGGCGGAAGCATCGCTTGGCAATGGCGATACGGATTTGGTAGCAGTCGGTCGTGGCATGCTGCGTGATCCTTATTGGGCACTGCATGCGATTCATGAACTGTCGGCGGATGAGTTGCAGCCACCGAAGCAATATTCAAGAGCATTTTAATCGAGTAAAAGAGCGAGGGGTTCTCCTTTCGACTGTATGAGTCAGAGGAGAGCCCTTTTTTACCATGAGTCCTTGACACTTTTTAACAGTCCGTTTACTATAAATGTCAGTCAGTACTGACAATCAATTCTGGGAATGAGGATTGCAATGAGCAGCAGCAAAAGTGTTTCAAGCAGCGAAAAACTGATGATAGCCGCAATCGAACTCATCGCGGAAAGAGGCTACAACGGCGTAACGACGCAAGAAATTGCCACTGCGGCAGGATTGAGCGAGAAGACGTTGTTTCGGCACTTCGGCAGCAAGCGGAATTTGCTCGAAAGCGCCTTTGACCGTTTTCATTACACGGAAGGACTGACAAAGCTTTTCGCGGAGAAGATTGTGTGGGATTTGCGCGAGGATCTGCTATTAATCAGCCGAACATATCACGAAATGATGAACCGTAATCGGAAAATGATATTGATTAGCATTAAGGATGATGCTCATTTGCCCGGATTCCGCGAGCGGACCCAAAAGCATCCGAGACAGTTGATGGTATTGTTTACAGATTACTTCAAAGAGATGGGCAAAAAGGGCAAGATGATCCAAACGAATCCGGAGGCACAGGCGACTGCCTTCATGGTCATGAATTTCGGGGCGTTTTTGAACGATCTGGATAGCACTAGCAATTTTTCTGGGGTATCTCTGGAGGCATTTATCGAAGAGAGTGTAGAGGTTTTCGCTAGGGGTTTGACTCCCTAGTTTTTTTACCACCCAAATGTCAGTCAGTGCTGACAGTCAAATTGCGAATAACAAAGTGAAGGAGAAGATGCAGCGTGGAAGCGACAAAAACGCAGCAACACAGGGACATATTAATCCGGATCTTGATGTTTACCTTAGTCATTTCCTCCATGAGTGCTTTGGTGTTTAACATTGCACTCCCCGAAATTAGCAAGGAGTTTGGATTGAGTATAGCTCAGGTGAGCTGGCTATCGACCGCATATGGATTGTTATACGCGATCGGGACCGTGACGTATGGCAAGCTGGCGGATCGATACAAGCTCAAGAATTTGTTGACGTTTGGACTCTGGGTGTTTACGGCTGGTTCGTTTTTCGGTTTGGTCTCTGACTCCTTTGCGATGGCCCTTTTCGGAAGATGTTTGCAGGCAGTAGGGGCGGCTGTCATTCCGGCTACTGCAATGCTCATTCCTTTGCGATACTTCCCGCCGGAGCGTAGGGGTTCTGTTTTAGGAAGAACGGCAGTAGGATTGGCTCTTGGCGGTGCGCTCGGTCCTGTGGTTGCGGCGTTAATCGTCAGCTTTGCCCATTGGCGCTGGCTGTTTTCCATACCGCTCCTGATCTTGCTTACACTGCCGTTCTACCGCAAATATTTGGAGGATGAGGAGACAGCGTCTGGTGGGAAGTTTGATTGGGTGGGCGGCTCCTTACTTGCGATCAGCGTGACATCATTGCTTTTGGGAGTAACGAATGGATCTTGGTGGTCTGCATTGGGCAGTTTGGTTACTTTGCTCTTGTTCGTCGTACGAATTCGTTCGATGGCTGATCCATTTGTCCAGCCGAAGGTTTTTGCCAACAAGCAGTATACAATCGGGATTCTGATGGCATTTCTCATAAATGGAATGGGGATATCGCTTTATTATCTCAGTCCGCTGCTCTTGGCTCAGGTGCAGCAGCTATCGACGAGCTGGATCGGCTTTGTGATGGTTCCCGCGGCTATCGCTTCGGCATTGCTTGGTCGCGTAGGAGGAAAGCTCGCAGACAGAAGGGGGAATGCTTTTCTGTATGTCGTTGCGTCTAGCTTACTGATTAGCTGCTTTGGCTTGTTATCTACTTTTACAAGCACCTCGGTTATCGGCATTGCGCTTTTTTTGATCCTAGGTAATGTGGGGCAGTCTTTTATGCAAATCTCGATGGCGAACTCGATCTCGAGGACGTTGACGAAGGAGCAGGCGGGAGTAGGCATGGGAATTTTTTCGATGCTGAGCTTCATTTCCATGGGGATCGCGTCTGCGGTATACAGCAAGGTTATCGATCTTGGCGGGACTACCAATTGGAACCCGGTGAATCCTTATACGAGCGGCTTCATTTACAGCAATATTTATTTGATGATGGCACTGATGCACGTGTGTCTTATGGTCTTCTACTACTTTCAGTTCGGTAGGGCCAAGAGACAGAGCCTTCTGGCGGATCGCTGACCTTTTGTTCTGTTCATTCAGGCTTCATTTAATATGTGGTAGACTAAAACAAAAAAGGAAGGGGGTTCCTGTTCGTTGCGAGAGCTTTCTGCCATTCGTTTTACAGAGGGAGAACCACTGTTTATCCAAATCTATCACTTTATCAAAGACGAAATATTGCGTAACCAAATCACGTATGAAGAGTTTCTCCCCTCGATCAGAAGCTGTGCGCAATCGCTTGCTGTCAGCAAAAACACGGTAGAAGTTGCCTATCAGCTACTAGTATCGGAAGGGTACATCAGCAGCATTCCGAAAAAAGGGTATCAGGTGACGTACAAAGCAGGACCTCCTTCCGGGCAGTACGCAGCGGAACGAGAAGACTCTCGTATACCGCCGATTCGCTATGACTTTCGCTATGGCAACATCGAGCTCGGGGCATTCCCTTTTCATCCGTGGAATAAGCTGTGCAACAAGCTCATTTCCTACCATCAGCGCACGTATATGGTGGAGGGGCTGGCTCAAGGCGAGTACGTCTTGCGAAAGGAACTCTCGAAATTGCTGCATGAAACGAGAGGAGTCCTCGCTACGCCGGAGCAGATCATTATTGGAGCCACCCCACAACAGTTGGTGTCGATTGTCGTCCAGCTTCTGGACAGAGAGAAGCATGTGATTGGCGTAGAAAATCCGGGCTATGATGGTGCGAGAAATACGTTTCTCAACGGTGGCTACCGTGTACATGGCATTTCCTTGGAGGCAGACGGTGTATCCATAGAAGAGCTGAAGAGAAGCGGGGCAAGCATCATGTACGTGAGTCCTTCCCAGCAATTCATCAACAAAATGACGATGCCTTTGGAGAAAAGAAACCAATTGACCCAGTGGGCGCAGTCCTTGTCACATTCCTATCTGGTAGAGGATGACTACGAATGGGAGTTCAAATATCAAGAGAGCTACATCCCTTCGATCCAGAGTCTGTCTCCCCAAAAGGTTGTTTACATTGGGCGGCTCTCCAAAGCATTGTTGCCACTCGTAAACGTCAGCTACGTCGTCCTTCCTTACGAGCTGTTATCGCGTTTTCACCAGCGCGTGCCTGAATACGATCAGCCTGTCTCTCGTTTGGACCAGTTGACGCTAGCGGCGTATTTGTCCGATGGCTATTGGCATAGACACTTGCAGCACATGCGAAAAAACTACATGGAAAAGCGTGAGGTGTTTCTTCAGGCAGTCGCTCGTTACATGGACGGACGTGTGGAAATAGAAGGGAAAGATACAGGGCTACATGTATTTTTGACCGTAAAAAGTCAGCGTTCGGAAGCGGAACTCATGGAGCGTGCCTATCAAAAAGGCGTAAAAGTCTACGGAACTGCTCGATACTGGCTGCATGATACAAGGGAGCATCCGACGGTATTGCTAGGGTACGGAGCATTGACCCCCGACGATATTCAGGAGGGCATCCGCTTGTTGGCTAGCGACTGGTTCGAATAACAGATCAGCTTTCTGTCCCACTCATCTTGAACGATCTGTCCCTTTGGCCTCAGACGGCCATCCATTACGATGGACAGGACAGCGATTAGAAAGGGTGGGAAACAATGAAGTTCATTTTTGATCTGGACGGGACGATCTGCTTCAAGGGTCAACCGATCTCAACAAACATTTTGGATAGCCTGCTAGCACTCGAACAAGCGGGACATACCGTAGGTTTCGCCTCCGCAAGACCGTGTCGCGACATGCTGCCTGTCCTCGATGAGCGGTTTGCCAACCATCTCCTTATTGGCGCGAATGGGGCAATGACGCATCACCAAGGGAGCTTGCAGGGCTGCGTGCCGATCCCGGATCGTTTGGCACATGAAATCATCAGTATTCTCGATGAGTATCGCGCGCAGTATTTCATCGATGACTCGTGGAATTACGCACATAATTGTGTGTTGACCCATCCTTTTTTGAGCTATATTGATCCCAATCGGACAGCTAGCCGCGTGGATGTGGATCAACTGAATGCAATGCTGAAAATCCTGATTTTATTGTGTGACCGTTATGAAGAATTGATGGCGAGAATCAAGGAGCTCGACGTTACGCTGCATTACCATTCGGCAGAAGGCATTCTCGACCTCACTTATCGGGGAGTGAATAAATGGGCGGCCCTGAATCGGTTCGATGTGGCAGGGGAGCCGTTTATCTGCTTTGGCAATGACATGAATGATTTGCCGCTGTTTGAAAAAGCGCATCATTCCGTATTGATTGGCGAGTATGAACTACTGCTTGCATTAGCGAAGGAAAAAATCGCCATGAATGATCAAGTGGAGCCATCCATTATCGCAAAATTGCGAGAGTTGGGAGCGAACAACTGAATGATGAACAAACGTCCGAATGTGGAGATCCGGACGCTTGTTTCTATCAACTATTATTGGATCATCTCAGCACAACACCAACCGCATACACTTTGCAGTCGATCAGGATCTTCCCAGCAACAGGCTCTGCATCTCATGCTTCTTTCTCTGGGAGGATTGTGTCTAGAATAAGGATCACGATCAGGATTACGATCAGGATTACGAGGAGTAGAATATTGCACCAAACGACCATTTACTTTCTTGTATCCTTTGTTGCGGGATTTATTCCTTCTCAAGGATGATCACTCCTTTAGATGATATGCGATAGGGTATGCTCAAAAAATTTGGATTGAATAGACATGCATCTCCAATTACAAAAAAATGGATAAATCGCTTGTTCTTCGCGAAGCAGAGACCAAAGCGGAGTTTTTATTTGCCACAATCGAAGAGAAGGGCATTATTCGCAGCGGCGTGACGGAAAAAGATATCAACAAGGAGATTTACGAGCTGTCCTTTCAATTGTTCGGGATCAAAAAATATTGGCATAAGCGAATTGTGCGAGCGGGAAGAAACACGCTGTTTCCGTACCGAGAAAATCCACCGAACTTGACTGTCGCTCCCGTAGATATAGTCTTTCTCGATTTCGGGCCAATTTTTGAGGACTTGGAAGCCGATCTCGGGCGGACGTATGTGCTCGGAAATGATCCGGGAAAACAAAAGCTGCGCGACGATATTGAAAAAACGTGGGACGAGGGCAAGGCTTACTTTTTGTCCAAGCCGGATATTACGAGCAGCGAGCTGTTTGCCTACATGTGCGAGCTCGCCAAAGCATACGGCTGGGAGTACGGTGGTCCGCACGTAGGGCATCTCATACGAATTCCCGCATGAAAAAATTCAGGGGGATGATATCGTCAACTATATTCACCCTGACAATCACAAGCCAATGAGAGAGCCGGATCATAACGGACACCCGCGCGATTGGATCCTGGAGGTTCATTTTATTGATCGGGAACGAGAAATTGGGGGATTTGTGGAGAAGCTGCTTACGGTGGAGTAACAGAGAAATAAGAAAACGCCTTTTCCAATCAGGAAAGGGCGTTCTTTATTTACCTACTTTTTGTTCAACTAATACATCACCATGTTCCCGGTCTTTTTCATATGCTTCTCCGCTTGCTTCAGCAACACGACGGTCGCTGTCACGAGCACCAGCAAGACGGCGGCGAGAAGTCCCATACTCGGCAGCATGGTTTGCAACGACGCTCCTTCCATCAGCAGCTCGCGAATCAACTGAAGCGCGTAGGTCAGGGGAAAGCAAAAGGAAATGACCTTGGCCCAAACTGGAAAGGCCATCGGGGGTAGACGGACACCGGAAAAGATCAGCATCGGTTCATCCAGAACGGTGTACAGAAAGCCCGAATCACGTGAAAACAGAAAGAGCACACAAAGAAAGCCGCCCCAGACGATGGCCGATACCAGCAAAATGAGGAAGGCGAGTGGAGGCGCCCACCAGCCGCTCAGCTGAATGCCATCGACAAAAAACAAGGCTAACAGGGCAAAGCAAAAGAACAGCCAGACTCCTTCAATCAGCGAGGAAAGCGAACGCCCATACAGAAAAGCGAGTCGGTTGACCGGGCTGATGAAGATCATTTCCATGGTTCCCGCTTGCCGTTCGAAGCTCATTTGCCATGATGACTGTACCAGGCACCAATAAAAGATGTAGCCTAAATAGCCAGTCAACAGGAACAACGGCAACTGCTCGTAGCTGATGAACCGGGCTAGAGGGGAATCAGCTCCCATCCGAAACGGGGCAAACGAATAATACGCGGTTACAAAATTGATGACAGGCCAGACCAAGAGCGAGAAGTAGATCATTTTGCTGTGAAATGAATGGCGATGCTCCTTGATGATTTCGGCCAAAAGCAGGCTGCCTAGCTGTTTCATGCCCCCCTCCGATCTGCCATGTGCAGGATGACGTCCTCCAGTGATGGCTGTTGGGTGGAGAGACGCAAGACAGGAGATTGGTGGGCAGCCAAGAGGGAAAGTAATGGCGTCGTCATATCCGTTTTGCCTCGTAACGTCACTTCCCAGGTCTGCTCGTCTGTTTCCGCGATTTCCCGTGAGCCACCATAATCCAGAGCCAGCTGGCGCAGATCGTAATCGAGCGAGTCGGAGAGAGAGGGGATCACTACCTGTAAGGCTGTATCTAGGTGGAGCGATTTGGTCAGGTGCTCCGGTGTATCATGCGCCACGAGCCTTCCTTTATCGATGATGTATACCTCGTCGCAAAGCTCTTCTACTTCATGAATGTAGTGACTGGTCAGCAGAATGGCTTTTCCATGTTGAGAAGCGAGCTCACTCACATGCTTGCGAAGCTGCCGGGCAATGGGGGCGTCCAAGCCGAGAGTGGGTTCGTCAAGGAACAGGTAGTGCGGATCATTGATCAGGCCCCGGGCGATTTGTAGTCGCTGTTTCATGCCCTTGGAATAACGCTCGACAGGGGTGTTGGCCGCCTCATACAGACCAACCTGCAAGAGCAATGAATCGATCCGATTGCGCAAGGCCTGCCCTTGCAAACCGTACAGACTGCCGAAATATTGCAGGTTTTCACGCCCTGTCAGCCGCAAGTACAGCATGCGCTCTCCCCCTGCGATCATGTTGACCTTGGCTTTGACGAACCGATCGTCCTTTACCGCGTCGTACCCATCTACCGTGATTGTGCCACTGGTTGGGGTGAGCAGCGTGGAGCACATCTTGATCGTTGTTGTTTTTCCAGCGCCATTAATGCCTAACAATCCTATGATTTTGCCGGGTACCATGCGAAAGGACAGATCAGCGACTGCCTCGACCTCTGTCCATTGCTGGCGAAACCAGTCTTTTTTCTCCTTCACCCGGTATACCTTCCGTACATTCTCTGCAATCAGCATGATCGTTGTCCTCCTTGTTATCCAAAAATCGATTCCATGACGCGTTTTTCCATCTTACGAATACCCCACACCCCGATGACGAGATAGACGAGGGACAGGGCTGCCATATGAACCAGCTGTGGTGAAACAGCATGCAGTGGCGCTCCTTGAATCACGCATTGCCGAAAAGCATCCAGCGCAGGCGAGAGCGGCATGATGAGACCGAGCGGTTGCAGCCATTCAGGCAAATATGGAATCGGAAACGTGACCCCACTGACAAAGGCCATCACGGCAAACAGTGTGTTTTGTGTGATGTACGTATCGCGGAACCAAAGCATGAGACTGCCCAATACGAGCGCCTGGCAAAAGAACGCCCCTGTAGACAATATCCAGACAAGAACGGCGCTCCATACGTTTGTATGAGAGAGCGTGAGTCCAAACAACGCCCCTACAAGCACAATCACCGAAAATTCGAACAAAGTACGCATGAGCTGTTGGGCGACATTCCCCAAAAAGTACCCCCTGCGCAAGGAAGGGGTGAGCAGAACCGCCTCCAAGGTCCCTTCCCGAAGCTCCGTAATGAGTGAACGGCTGACATTCATCAAGGTAGAGACGGCAAACGCATAAAAAGCTCCGCCGAGGATGGCGTACGACAAGTAATCGGACGAGCCGGTGAGATGTGCGAAATTCTCGTCCAATTGCCCGGCAAATACATAGTGATAGGCGAAGTAGGCGAACAGCACCGTATACACCCCGGAAAAAATGTGGCCGATGACAAACGACCACGGGTAGGCACGAATCATTACGCGGGTATTGCGGATAAAGGTAGCTTTGGCGACATGAAACACGTTATTTCCTCCGTTCTGGGGGATGTGATGAAGCAGGTGGAGTGGTAAGTCCGGGAACAGGCATATCAATGAACTCATGCAGATCGACGGCGAGTTGTTCCAGCCGTGATGCAATGGCGCGGTAAAACACATACCGTCCCCGCCGTTCACTCCAGATAAAGCCTGTGTCTACCAACAGATTCAAGTGCTTGTTGACGGCAGGCTCACTGATGTTGTGCAGGTCAGCCAACTGCTGCGTGCAGTAAGGATGAGCCAATAACGATTTGAGGATCGCCGTCCGCGTCGGGTCACTGAACACCTTCATTTTGCTGATGAAGTCAGCGGGAATCACCGAGGTGGCTCTGGTGCCGGGAACGTCAATGGATAAGCACACGGAGATATGGTCGTCGTAAATGCCGAGCAACAAATGCGGCGCGACAAACGTTGAGACACGCAAATGGATACGAGCCAGCTCCGAATAGGCAAATGTGTACGTTTTTGCCTTGTGAAATTGCAAGAAGTCTTCGTGCACCTTCAATCGCGGGTGTACCTGCGACAAAAACGGAATCGGATCAAGCTTGATCTGCTCTTGTGCTTCATGTACGGCGCGGACGAGCCATGGTTCAATCCGCCGTTCTTCTGCTTGGAAAAAAGGCAGGTAATCGTAGCAAAACTCTAGAAAACTGCGCTTGGTCGAGAGCGGATGGCGCAAAAGCTCCCGATGCTCCGGTTTCAGCTCATCAAAAATCTCGTCTGTACGTCCTTGCATCCAAGCGTGAAGTTGTCTGGGATGATAGACGGGACCTATCATGAGTTGGGCAAACTCGCCAGCATCCATCGCCTGTACACGCTCCAATGCGGCCTCTACAGAATGCTCAAAGCACTCCTCCCAAGGTGCCAGGAAGTCCATGGCATCGAGAAACTGATTGGACATGGAACTAAAATAGCGAAGCTTTTTCAAGAGCGGGGCAGGTAAAGCAGTGAGCAACTCCTCCGCCCAATGCAAGCGGGAGGTGTGATGCTCCGGCTTGGCAAGCACATGGAGACTTAAGAAAAACTCATAGCCGGGTATGTATGCGACATGCAGATGCTTACGCAGCCAGTCAGGTAAATCTTGCACCGAGCATCCTCCTTTCTCGTTCGATTAACCATTTGGTGAATTTAATTTGGGAGTGGGCAAAATTGAAGAAATTATGCCGGAGGGGCATCCCGATGTCAAGAGAAAAAGAAAACAACCACGGCTAATGGGTAGCACGTGGTTGTGGGAGGTATTACGTCTCAGAGAAATGAGAGCCGAGCGCCTGCACGGCTTGCTGCATCGCTGTCCAATCGGCTTCGGGAAGCGCCTTTTCCTGATAACGATATTGCTGATAGTAACGTGTGATCCGTCCGACTGCATCCAACTGAACGGAATCTAGCAAGGACTTTTCGCGCAGCCGATTGAAAAACTCTTGGGGTGTCTCGTGCAGCTCGATTGGCATGCCTTGTTTCTCCATGAGGACGAGGAATTGATAGTAGGCGTACCTGGTGGGATCATCCTCTGGGCCAACAGGCTGTTTGAACCATTTGGCAGAGCCATCTTCTGGGCTTTTTTCACTGGAAGAGGGAGGAACAGTGGTCAATACGGTATTTTGTACAGCCGCCACTTCTTTTTCCAGCGTAATCGTCCCCTTGAAGCGCTTTTTCCATATGTACCAGCCGAGCAGGATCACACAGGCGAGGATGAAGGCAATGATTAAGTATGGCTGTAGAACAGAAAAGAGTGATTCTCCGAGCTGTATCTGCACACTGGGGTTATCTGGTTTTTGTCCTGTATTTTCCGTTAATAACTGAATCGCTGCTTGTTTTTGGTTCGCCCTCTCGTACAAACGTTCAAACAATTTCACAATGAAAATAAGCACAGGCTCAAATAGCATATACAGTCCAGCGCTGACAGGTCCTTTTATCCAACTCCAGATCCAATAGATGAGACTCAGTACGATAGAACCGACAGCCAAATAACCTGCGATCAAAAGAAAACGAGTGCCGAGCACTTGACTGCCGAGTAACAAGCTAATACGAGCAGGCAGCCTCGTAGAAAGTGATCCTTCCCGCAGTACGAACGCCCCGATTGCCACCAAAATATAGCTGAGAGTAATGAGGACAAGCATGGAAAAAGAGGCTGCGAGCGAATAGGAACCTGGGTCAACGATGGAGGTGTAAAGTACCGCTAACACAAGCTGTATCAGACCCGCCATCAGTGCCAGAACAAATCTGCGTTGCAGACTGTCATGCCGATAACCTTCCGAGGCAGCACTTTGTACTCTCCAAAAATAAACAGCAGCCAGTATCAGAGCAATGAGCCAGGAATGGTAGAGGTAAAAGCTGCTCATTCCTATGACAAATACAATGGGATATAGCACCAGATGAAGCATCAAGCGACCGCCACCACCATGGTACAACCAGCTCCCAGTCATGAGCAGTGGCGCTGCGACTAGGCAAAACGAGAGAAGTTGACCAAATCCCGCTGTCATATACCCAAACAAGATCAGGAAGACGCCCGTTAGCATGGCCTCCAGCCAAAACGCGAGCGTCCAGCGCCCCATCAAGGAGAGTGTCATCCCATCATCACGCTCCTTTTTTTCAAGCGAGCATGCTCAAAACGCTGGATGATGACAGGGTCAGAGGAAACATCTAGCACCGCAACCTGATGGCCGCGTTGAACAAGGTGCTCCGCGGAGGCTTTTACGGATTGGTCCATTCGTGGTGTCACTATGAGAATGGCTTCCTTGCCATGTGCTCCTTCTAATCGGCGAAGAACAGTCGTCAGTGGCGTTGTCACAAAATGATGCATTTGCGCCAGTTGAGTCATGACGTGCAGGTGGTGTGTCTTGCCACTTCCCGCAGGCAAATGAAAATGCTCGCGTCCTCGTTGCTTCACGGTGAGGTACAGCTCGTATCCGACCGATTTTCTCCTGCACTGGCCAGCCAAAGCTGCCAGACAAGAGATCGTCCGTTCATTGGTAGTATCGTTATACTTTTGCATCATCGGTTCATAGGAGGGCAGAATATGCCCGACGATTCGCCAGTTCGGATGGGCTGTATACTCGAAAAGACGCGTCTCCAGTGAGCCTGTTTTGGCGGTTGCCTTCCAATGGATGTGCTTGAAACGGTCACCTGGCATATACGACCGAACGCCACGCTGAAAAGTGACATCGTCCTGTTGGCGCTGACGAGAAATCCGATTCCCATCTGGTTCTGTTTCAGCGAGCACAACGGGGGAAAGAGCAAGAGGCAACGGATAGACCAGTAAGGAAAAGGAAATCGACAATGTCATAACGGTAGGCTCCTCGCCCAATAATGGCAATGTCTCGGATTGAACATCCGTCAGCCAGACCGTGCCTCGCTTGTTCGGGATGAGAATCAAGGTGCGTGTAGCACTTTGTCGCATCGGCAGGTCAAAGCGCAGGCGAACGCTCGTCCGATGATTGAGGAGTCGCACCTCGTCTGCGCCTTCCACCAAGACATGCTCCGGCAATGTGAAGCGAAGCCAGGTAGCAGGCAAAGGCAGCCACGAACGATTGTGCAAGCGAACTGTAATGTGCACGGGTGTCCCTGACAGGACGCGCGTTTGATCACTGGACCATTCGAGTGACACCCATTTGGACATGGACTTGGCCCACCGGTCTTGTGCAGCGGGGAGAAAAAAGAAAAAGCCCCCAAACAGAAAGAAAAACCAGTGGCCGGAAAAAACGGCGAAGAGCAGCAAGACAAAGCCGATTACATGAAAGGTTTGCTTGGTGATCATAGCGCTACACGCTTTCTTCGACGGGAGCAGGAACGCTGGTCAAGATTTGCTCCACGACTTCCTGCTCTGTCACATGCAGCTCTGCTTCCATGGAGAGGCGAATGCGGTGAACTGCCAGACTTGGGAACACCACTTTCACATCATCCGGCAAGACATAAGTACGACCAGAAACGAACGCATAAGCCTGAGCGGATCGCAACAGGGCGAGCATGGCGCGCGGACTGATACCCACCTCAACAGAGCGATGCTGGCGAGTCGCTTCCGTCAGATCGATGATATAGTCTTCGACCGGTTGGCTGACATGAACGGTCGTGACTTCGCGTTGTAGAGCCGCAATTTGCTCGACAGTGATGATCGGCTCGACGGCCTCTAATGGGGAGCCACTTCGGAATCTCCGCAAAATTTCTTTGGCATCCTCTCGCGTACCGTAGCCAAGAGACAGCTTGAAAAGGAAGCGATCCAACTGTGCTTCTGGCAATGGATAGGTCCCTTCCGATTCAATCGGATTTTGGGTAGCAATGACCAGCATGGTCGATGGAAGTGGCAGGGTGACGCCTTCGATCGTGACCTGGCGTTCCTCCATGCATTCCAGCAAGCCGGATTGAGTCCTGGGAGTGGCCCGGTTTATTTCATCTGCGAGCAAGACATCTGCAAAAACAGGTCCCTTGCGCAGTTCGAATTCACTTGTTCGTTGATTGAATATGTGTAGACCGACGACATCAGATGGCAGTAGATCCGCAGTAAATTGCAGGCGGTTGTAAGAGCCGCCAATCGCTTGCGCCAATGTTTTGGCAAGCACGGTTTTTCCCATTCCGGGCAAGTCCTCCAGCAATACGTGACCACGGGCGAGCAAGGCCGTTACTAAAAGGCGGATCTGACTTTCCTTGCCCACGATGACGCTGCTGATCGCATCTTGCAGGTTATCCAATGTCGGATGAGTCATGAAAATTCTCCTTTTCCCATTCAAAGTTTCGGGGTCATACGGTTTTTATTATATAGGGAATATCCTGTTATTTACAAATTTTCGAAATAATATTCCCCCCAGCGCGGCGAGCACGATGACGGCGCCTACAGAGATGTAAAGAGGGCGAATCCCTACCTGATCGCTCAGCTGCCCGCCAAGCCAAATACCGACGGGCATCGTCGCACGCACGATGAGCAGGCGGACAGACAGTACACGCCCCATTAGCTCGGAAGGAACGTGAAGCTGATACAGGCTTGTGCTATGTACTTGGAAAAAAGGAGCAAACAGACCAGCCAGTAGTTCGATGGTGATGGCGAGCCAGATGTCATGGGTAAAGCCTATCGCAACAAAGCTTAAGCCACCTAATACCAGTGATCCCAACATGATCAGGGGCTGACCAAGGCTGTTACGGAAGCGTGGCACGAGCAAGGAGCCGAAGAAATATCCCAACGGATACCCAGCCAAAAACAAGCCTACATGAAACGAGGTGCCTTGCAGCTCGCCAACTATAAAAGGCAGGTTGAGTACGAGTGTGACTCCGACAGCAAATTGGACGAGAGCTGAGTACAGGCCAAGCCAGAGTAGAAGGGGCTTTTGCCAAAAAATCGCAAGACCAGCCTTAAACATGACAAACCACGATTGCTTCTTGTTGGTGGTATCCGCTGGAGCGATTGGACAAAGAACTAGAAAGAAACCGCTGAGCGCATAGCTGATCGCGACCAATGCGAGTACTGACTCACCGCCGATACTGGCAACGAGAATCCCAGCCAAAGGAGGACCTGTAATCAAGCCAATGCGCAGGACACTATCCAAATAGGCATTGGCTTGGAGGAGCTGCTCTCTTTTGACCAGAACAGGGAGGAGCGATTGGCTGGCTGGCACATATAGCGGTTGAACGAGACCGTTGATCAAGGCAGTGAAATACAACGGCCAGAGTGATTCTGTCCCGGAAGTGATGACCGCAAAGGACAAACAAAACGCAGCAGCTCGCATCCATTGAGAAAAAAGCATGACACGTTTCTTGTCGAATCGGTCGATGTACGGTCCGGCTACCAACTGAATCGCGAGCGACGGCAAGAAATACAGCAGCCACATCTGTCCGACCGCACCCTGTGAGCCTGTTGCCTGATAGATTAACCAGCTATTGGCGAGGGTACCAAGTGAGGCGCCGAGTTCTGAAATGAGCTGACCGAAAAGAATCCAACGATAAGAACGCTGCTGCCAGACAGAGGCTTGTACCGCGGTTTGGTTCATGGGGTGCTCCTGTCCAGGAATTCATCCCACATCAGGGGGAGCTTGTCCAGGGTATGACGGCGGAGTCTGTAACGGGAGCCTACTGTTTCAACGAGATGGGCAGACCGCAGCATGGACAGGTGATGGTGCACTGTCGATTTCGCCATAGAGAGTTGATCGGTTATCTCTTGCAAGCTCAGTTCCTTTTCCGCGAGCATTTTGACCATACGCAGCCTCTGCTCATCTCCGAGTGCTTTTAAGGCTTGCACCAGTGAAGGGGGTGGCTGATTAGGATCTACAGCATCGTGCAAATTTTCGTCGGCAACAGGGTAATAAAAAATTTTCGTCCCGACAGCATCGGCCTGTACGGTCCACGGGCGATAGATCGCTTGTGGGATCAGCAGTACGCGTGTCACGGCAGGCTCAGGGAGGTAGCTCGCTCCCGTCGCATACTCCACCAAGGCTTCCGGGTTGAGCTTTCCTAGCTTGCTTTGCTTTTGCGACCAATCCCGTTCTAGCATGCGACCAATTTCTTCCTCATGCGGCTTGATGTGAGTGGTATACCAGCCTTCCATCAATCCGAGAATATGACTCCGCAGCTCTTCTGCATCAACGGAAGTAATATGTCCGATATACGCTTCAAAAAAGAGGTGCGCGCGGCACGCTTCCTGTAAAGCTGCGCAATCATCCTTGCTACCTTGTGCAGCCTTCCGACGCGCTTCCTGCATACTTTCACCTAGATAAGGGAGGGCCTCGTATCGGAGCTGTTCTGTTGAGAGCTCTCTGACATACGAGAGAAATGAATCCAGATCAGCGAAAGGGCAAAGATCGAGCAGTTGCAAAAGCGTCTTCCACGTGTTGTGCTCCTTCGCATAGTCGACCTCTTGTCGTACAAAAGGCGAAAGCTCGTCCAACAGTTGACGCCAATAGGCAGAAGGGTGTTCCATCGTGTGATGCAATTGATCGTAGGTAGCGGCAGCGATTCCCAAGGCAGCTTCGAATAAGGGAGAATAGGAAATCTCCACGCGATACGTTGTTCGTTCACTTCCGATATTCAAAACTTTCACGTCTATCCATCCTTCCAAAAATTTCATCTATGCTTGTATTTTATAAAAATAGAATTTTAAATTCAATATTTTTCGAACGGAAATCAAAAAAGAAAGAAGGGCCACGCAGCTCAAAAAAGAGGTAGCGCGATCCTTCTTCATTTGGAGGCATAGTATGCTCAAGTGTCCTGGTGAAATCTATCAACCCACCGTGGACAATTGCAACGCACGCTGCAGTGCTTGCTCCAGATCAGAGAGGATATCGTCGATCGATTCTGTACCGACGGAGAGGCGAATAAGTCCCGGGGTCACTCCGGCTGCTGCCTGCTCTTCTTCCGTCATCTGCTGATGTGTTGTGCTAGCTGGATGAATGATGAGTGACTTGGAGTCCCCGACATTTGCGAGATGGGAGAACAGCTTCACGGACTCGATCAACGTTTTTCCTGCCTCAACGCCACCGCGAATTCCAAAGGTCAGGATCGCGCCAGCACCTTTTGGCAAATACTTTTGTGCCAAATCATGCTGGGAATCTGACTCTAGTCCCGGATAACTCACCCACTCTACGGCAGAGTGATTAGTGAGGAATTGGGCTACTGCCAAGGCGTTCTGGCTATGCCGCTCAATGCGCAGATGCAGTGTTTCTAATCCTTGCAGGAACAAGAAAGAATTGATCGGGGCGACAGCCGCTCCAATATCGCGCTGGAGCTGGACGCGCGCCTTGATAATATAGGCGAGTGGGCCAACTGCCTCTGTATAGACGACGCCATGGTAGCTTGGGTCTGGTGTAGTCAGACCTGGGAATTTTCCGCTGTTCCAGTCGAATTTTCCAGAGTCTACAATAATACCGCCAATTGCTGTTCCGTGGCCGCCGATGAATTTGGTGGTGGAATGCACGACAATATCGGCCCCGTGCTCAAAAGGACGGCACAAAATCGGAGTCGCGAAAGTGTTGTCCACGATCAACGGCACGCCGTTTTCGTGGGCAATATTGGCGATCGCCTCAATATCAGCGACATCAATGCGGGGATTACCGATCGTCTCGCAAAACACGGCTTTTGTCTTTTCATTGATATAGGCACGGAAATTTTCCGGATTGGATTGATCAGCAAAATGAACCTTGATACCGAGGCGGGGAAGAGTGTGGGCAAACAGGTTGTAGGTACCGCCGTAGAGACTGCTGGAAGCGACGATCTCGTCTCCTGCATGTGCAATATTTAAGATGGCGAATGTAATGGCAGCTTGCCCGGATGCGGTCGCTAATGCACCAACACCACCTTCGAGCAGGGCAACACGCTTCTCAAACACATCCTGCGTCGGATTCATGATACGTGTATAGATGTTCCCAAACTCTTTTAAACCAAACAGGTTGGCTGCATGCTCCGTATCACGGAAAACGTAGGAGGTCGTCTGATAGATCGGAACAGCACGTGAGCCTGTTACAGGGTCAACCTCCTGCCCACCGTGTACCGCAAGTGTTTCTGGCTTCCATTGTTGTTGATCGGACATGTCCATCTCTCCTTTTCCTATAGGAAATCGGCAAAAAAAAACGGAGCATTCTCCTGAGAAGAAGAAGGCTCCGATCATGCACGGGCTTGTGTTCATCTCTCAGAATCACTGGATTCTGCAGGAATTGGCACCATGCAGCTAGTCTGCTGGTTGCCGGGTTTCGTAGGGCCTGTCCCTCCACCGCTCTTGATGAGAAAAGTTGTTGTCGTAATTGTATGAAAATAAAACCTTGCTGTCAATGTAGAATATGCAGTTATCAGGGAGGTTTTTATGTATATGTGGATGAATGGCGTTTCACTCATGCCATTAATTTGTAACGCTTTTGCCTCAAGCTGTTCACATCCCGTGTGGCTACTGTCGCAGCGAAATAGGAGATAATGGTAGAAAATAGGGAGCATGGATGCAGGGTGAAGCCAAGTGCTCTTCACGTTAGAAAAGTAAAAAAGCGTGTGATATCATGGAGGTGGTTACAACTGATCTGATCGTACATATAGGAGGATAAATAGCGATGAGCCATGGAGTAAAGGAAATGACACCACAAGAGCTGTTGGAAAAGCTGGAAGCCAAAGAGGAACTGCAAGTCATTGATGTACGTGAGGTCGATGAGTGGAATGCAGGTCACATCAAAGAGGCACAGCTGATCCCACTCGGCTTTTTGCCACATCGTATCGATGAGCTGGATAAGAACATTCCGATTGTGATGGTTTGCCGTAGTGGTGCCAGAAGCCATAATGCTACAGCGTATTTGAGTGCCCAAGGATATGACGTGGCGAATATGGTTGGTGGCATGCTCGCATGGCCAGGTGAAGTCGAACAGTAAGAAGTCATAGAAACAGTGTGAATGCCTCCCGTGTGTAAGCAGGAGGCATCACGCATGGGACAAGCAGGGAGGAAGCAACCCGTGAGTGAAGGAACACAATTGCAACAGGAATCTGGGATGAAAAAACATTGGTTTCCTGTGTTAGCTGGTATTATCATTTTGGCTATCGTCGGAGTATTTGGTTATAAGTACATGACACAAGAGAAGATCGAAGTGTTGAAGCCCATCGCGGACTTCACCTTAGACAACAGTAACGGAACAACCTATACATTTAATGAAAGTGCTGGTAAGGTACGACTGGTTGAGTTTATGTTTACCAAATGCCCGGATATTTGTCCGGCGACCACGTACAACATGGCTAAGCTGCAAGATCAGTTGAAGGAAAAGGGACTGTTCGGAGACAAAGTAGAGTTTGTTTCCATTTCCTTTGACCCTGATAACGATACGCCGGAAGTCTTGCAGGAGTACGCAGCCAAGTTCAAGGCAGATCAGAGCGGCTGGAAGTTCCTGCGCGGGGACGCTCAGGCTATAGAGAAAGTGACGAAGGATTTTGGTCTGATGGTGATTAAGCAGCCAGATGGTTCTTATGCCCATACGGCTCGCATGTTCCTTGTGGATGGAGATGGAAACATGCGCCGCGCGTACGGGATGGCAGCTGACATGGACATGGAAGTCATGATGAAAGAGATGGAACAGCTCGCTGACTAGCGGGTCTCCTCATAGGAGATGTTTACGACTTCTTCTGTCTGATTTACGAATTCAATATGAACGAGTAACGCCCACCTGCGATTGCCTTTTTGAAGCAAGAGCTTAAACGTCTCTTCCGACGTGGTGGGCGTTTTTTGTTTTCGTCCGACGTGCAGGTAGTCGACAATTTGAGCGTTTGGATATCGCTTCATCGTTTCCTGCATCGCGAGCCTGCCCCATTTTGCATAGGGAGGCTGGGCATAGGCAGGGAATGTCTGAAAGATGAGCAGGAAAAGTACGGTGGAGAGAAGGGGCATCATGTTCCGATAACGAAATAGGCGGTGAATGGCTTGCACTTGCTAATCCCTCTCCTTTTCGAAATGGTTTGCCATGTATTTTGAAGACTTTTCGGAATATCATTCGTAGAAAATAATGACAATGAAGTACGGGAGGTTTTCGATGCATTACTTGCTCATTCCCTTATTTGGCCTTCCTGTTTTGGTGGGGGTTCTTGCGGCCATTTTCCAAAAGCCTCCTTTCTGGAAAAAATGGGGGCCCACGATTGCTTCAGCCATATTGATTTACGGAGGCTGCTTCGCTGCGAATGTACATTGGCAAATGAAGTATGGCATTCCCGTGTTACCCACGGAGTCCGACTTGGAGCTATTTTTATACTTTTGTATCCTGTTGGTGTTTGTTTGTATCCTTCTGTATATTGGCTTTTTCATCACGATGAGAAAACAGTTTTGGAAAATGAACCTCGTTTTTCTATGCACAGCCTTTGGTTTGTTTAGCTTTTTTGCTGCTGCCTTTTTAGGCATGGGACCCTTTTTGAAAAAAGCGGAGTACGTCACCGTCGTACAAAAAGCAAAAGACAAGTGGAAAGCGGCGAAGATGGACAATGAGAAGCCCATTGATCTCGCCATCGTTTACAGTAGACAGGACTGTACCAAAAATTGTGCAGGGTATCCGTATACAAGTCTGATCCTGGTACGGAATCAGTCGGATCAGCCGTTGGAGATTGAGTTGAAACTGCGGTTACAAAACAAAAGTGGCGCCGTATTAAAAGAAATCGAAGCCGTACCACTAAAGCTCTCTTCTGGAGAAATTACGGAGGTATGGACGAGCGATTCCTATGCAAAGGACGACTTCTGGGCGAGAGCCAGTGTCGTTACCGCTGAAAGAGTTGCTGATTTGGAGTATCAGTATTCGATTATTGACCGAAGATGAATGTGTGGAATAGACAAGACTGTGTGAAACGAACGTCATACGTTGTGATATAATAAGAATGGCATGCTTGGTTCGGGTTCCCATAATCATGCACGACGATGTTAGGAGGAAAGAGTTTGAGCGACGTTAAGATTTTCGCGATGGGCGGCCTCGGCGAGATCGGAAAAAATATGTACTGCGTCGAGTATGAGGACGAAATCATCATCATTGACTGCGGGGTGAAATTCCCTGAAAATGAAATGTTTGGTATTGACCTGGTTATCCCGGATGTTTCCTATTTAGTGGATAACCAGCACAAGATTAAAGCACTTTTGTTAACGCACGGACATGAGGATCACATTGGTGCGATTCCTTATATTTTACGACAAATCAAGGTGCCGATTTACGGTGGTCGTCTGACCCTGGGCTTGGTCAAGGCGAAGCTGGAAGAGCACCGTTTGCAAAATGAAGTGAAGCTGATTCCGATTTCGGAAGATACGGAAATTCCTTTTGCGAAGCTGAAGGCGACATTCTTCCGGACGAACCACAGCATCCCTGATTCTTTGGGGATTGTGCTCCATACACCAGAGGGAATGGTCATTCACACGGGTGACTTCAAGTTTGACATGACACCAGTCGGACAAACAACGGAGTACGGAAAAATTGCACGCTTTGGTGCGAGTGGTGACGTTTTGGCACTTTTGTCTGATAGTACGAACAGTGAGCGTCCTGGATTTACGATGTCAGAGAGAGCGGTAGGGGAAGGGATTCTCGATGTGGTACGCAAAGCGCGTGGTCGCATCATTCTGGCTACCTTCGCTTCCAACGTACATCGCCTCCAACAGGTGGTAGATGCTGCGGAGCAGTGCAATCGCAAAGTGGCGGTTATTGGCCGCAGTATGGAAAAGGTTTTCTTGATTGGACAAGAACTGGGCTATATCCAGATGCCAGAGGGCATGCTGATTGATATTAAGCACATCGACAACTACGCAGACAACCAAGTGTTGATTATTTGCACAGGCAGCCAAGGTGAGCCGATGGCAGCGTTGACACGGATTGCAGCTGGTTCGCATCGTACCGTTTCCATTTATCCTGAAGATACGGTGATCATTTCTGCATCGCCGATCCCAGGAAATACGATCAACGTAAGCCGCACGATAGACAAGCTGTTCCGCGCAGGTGCCAACGTAGTATTGAGTCACGAATTCGATATTCACGCATCAGGTCATGGTAGCAGCGAAGAGTTGAAGCTCATGCTCAACTTCATTCGTCCGAAATATTTCATCCCGATCCACGGGGAATACCGGATGCTCAAGACTCACTCCAAGCTGGCCCAACAGGTTGGGATCGAGGAGAGCAACATCTTTATTATGGACAACGGCGAAGTGCTGAATTGCAGCCGCGAAAAAGCTTGGCTCAGTAAGGTACAAGCAGGGATTGTCCTCATTGATGGCAGTGGTATCGGCGACGTCGGCAATATCGTCCTGCGCGATCGTAAGCATTTGGCTGAGGATGGCTTGATGGTCGTGGTTGTTAGCCTCGATATGAAGAACTTCAAAATTTTGACGGGCCCAGATATTGTGAGCCGTGGCTTCGTATATGTACGCGGTTCGGAATCCTTGATTCAGGAAGCGACACAGCTCGTTCGTGGGCGTCTACAGGAAGCATTGGATAAGAAAATCAAGGAATGGTCTGAGCTGAAGTCACAGATTAATGAAGTGATCAAGCCGTTCATTTACGAAAAAACAGGCCGTAATCCAATGATTCTTACCATTTTGATGGAAGTGTAGCTCCTGCTTTCTCGGGTAGGTGTGGTCGGGTTATAATAATAAGTAAGTTGAACTTCGTGATATAAAGGAGAGGTTGCCCAATGATGTCTTATGAAGCATATATGAGCCAAGTAATTCAACCGATGCGCGATGAGTTGACTCGCAACGGTTTTCAAGAGCTTCGCACTGCTGAAGAAGTAGAGCAAGCACTGCCAAATGCAAAAGGCCTGACACTGGTGGTTGTGAACTCGGTTTGTGGCTGCGCAGCAGGACTCGCTCGTCCAGCAGTTGTACATTCCTTGAATCACGCTACAAAGCCGGATAACATCTTCACTGTATTCGCAGGTCAAGACAAGGAAGCGACTGCAAAAGCACGCGAGTATTTCGAAGGCTATGCACCGTCTTCCCCATCCTTCGCGATCATGAAAGACGGCAAAATCATGACCATGGTTGAGCGTCATCAGATCGAGAACAACGAACTGGCAACAATCGCTGGCTTGTTGACCAATGCTTACGACACTTACAAATAAGAAGTATGAAACATCACGAGGCGCTCGGCAACGGGCGTCTTTTTTGTGTGATGGGATTGATTTCCTTTTGTTATTATACTAAAATATTTAATAAGTATAATAATGGAGGGGGAGAGAGAATGAGCAAGCTGGTAGTGATTACAGGCGTGACCCGTGGTTTGGGCAGAGAAATGGTCGAGCGTTTTCAC
Organism: Brevibacillus sp. FIR094; assembly: GCF_050477165.1. Classification (NCBI taxonomy): domain Bacteria; kingdom Bacillati; phylum Bacillota; class Bacilli; order Caryophanales; family Paenibacillaceae; genus Brevibacillus; species Brevibacillus sp. FIR094. The sequence continues at coordinate 38,975 of NZ_JBEAES010000038.1, forward strand.
GAAGCAGGCTGGACGGTTGCAGGCTGCGGTCGTTCGGAGAAAGAGGTGCAAGGACTGCGTCAGCAATTCGGAGAACAGCATCATTTTTCTGTCGTCGACGTTTCGGTAATGGAGCAGGTGGAAAATTGGGCAGAAGGAATCAAAGCCGAGGTGGGCGTTCCCGATTTGTTGATTAACAATGCCTCCATTATAAACCGGAACAGCCGAGTCATTGGGCTTGAGGCGAGTGAGTTTTCGAGAGTGATGGACATCAATGTGAATGGTGTTTTCTATGTAATTCGCGCCTTTTTACCGTTTATGGTTCAGCGCGCAAATGGCGGAGTCGTCGTAAACATCAGCTCGTACTGGGGAAGACACGGGGAAGCGTTTTTATCACCGTACTGCGCATCGAAGTTCGCCATCGAAGGATTGACGCAATCATTGGCAGCCGAATTGCCTGAGGGAATGGCAGTTGTGGCGCTTGATCCAGGAGGCAGTATCGATACTTCCATGCTCCAATCATGCTCGCCAGAAGAAGTGGACACTGCACCGAATCCGGCAGAGTGGAGCCGTGTAGCGGTACCGTACATCATCGGTCTTGGTCCGCAAGACAACGGAAAGTCGCTTACCTGCCCGCCAGTGAGAAACAACTGAATATCGTTGCCATTGTTTTACCACGCTGCTGAGAATCCCTCGGCAGCTTTTTTTTCCTAACAACATAGCTAGTATGAAAATGAATAGCCCCGTTGCAACCAAAAGCCACTCTATTTTCACAACATCTGCAATACCGGCTCCGGCTGCACGAATAGCAGCCATGAGAGAGAGAAGCCAAGTCGCATTGTATCCCATTAAAAAGACGACTGCGAGTATAAGTGTTGCAAAGGCGATCAGCCAGACTAGTAAGGTTAATGGTCAACAAAAAAGAAAATCAAGATGGTACGATAAAACTCGAAGGGAAGCTAGAAGTGATCTTTGAGAAAATAGATGTGAAGGAAATATCAGTTGTCCTCGATCATGTAATAAAAGAGAACAAAGTCGATTGGGAAGTGCAAATCAAGGAAGAAAAGAAGTAGTGTGATAACCAAGCCGCTCGTTCCTGTAAAAGGATCGGGCGGCTTCTTTGTAGTTGATATCAGTATTTAGCTTCAACCTCAGTTCGCTTTTCCCGATGAAAATAAGCATGTAACAGACAGAGCAGAACCGAACCCGCAGAGACAAGTGTTGCCAAGAACAGAGTTGGATTAATTCCACCATTGTCGTACATAAACCCCATAGCCAGCGGCCCCAAGAGCCTTCCACCCGTGGTAATCGCCCCAACGACTCCCAAATAAAACGGTGCATCCTCCCCAGTCTTTTCCGATATAAAAGTAGGGATAGTGGGCGAGATGAGCATTTCTCCAAATGTAGTGATAACCATTCCGACAACAAATGCGTAATAACTACCGTGGTAGGCCAGCATACACCCAAAACCGACAGCATACGCGATGGCACTGACGACGAGCTGTGCGGACAAGCTCTGATTCACGAGCCGCTTGATCCAGGACGTGATGGGCTGCCCGGCAAAAATGATAATCCCGTTGATCGTCCACAGCCAGCTATACGAAGAAAGCGGCATACCTTGTTCGGTAATATAAGGAGCGACGCCTGTGTTCCATACCGTATTGGAAAAGAAAATGAGTGCTGCGCCTAATGCCATAAACAAGTACAACTGGTAGCGCAATAACAGGGTGAAGTTGTTTTTCTCGCGGTGTTTTTGCCGTTCCTCCTGTTGCTCACCGACCAGATCCTGATGCGAAATGTTTTTCATAAAAAGGAAGAAGAACAAGGCAAAGAGTAAGGTGCTCGTGCTGTTGAACCAAAACGTAAGCTGGAAGGATAAAGTGGCAATGACTCCAGCCAACGCGGTACCGATTGCCATCCCTAGGTTGTTTCCGACATAGACAATGTTAAACAATGCTCGGCGCTGTTCTTTCCAGCGAAAGCCGATAAATGCCTGAATGGCAGGAAACGACAGGTTGAACGTAAACCCAAGCCCCATCATGAGGATCAGGTAGATGGGCCAGCTCTGAACGAAAGGAATGGAAAATTGAATAAGTCCTTGAATAATCAATGCGCCGACAATAAGCCGCTTGGCACCTAGTCGATGAAACAACGATCCGCCAATGAATTGACCGAAGATTCCAGCCAGAGATTGGATCATCAAGACGAATCCAGCTTCTGTCATCGAGCGTTGCAAAATGGTATGTACGTATAACGTAGTAAGTGGCCACATAAAGGCACTCCCGGAGGAGTTAATAAAGCTGGCGATGAGGAAGAAAATGGCCTCACGTGGATAGCGATTGAGGAAAGCGGATGGTGATATCACGCGAATGCACCCCTTACCATTAAGGATAAGAATAGTATAACGAACATTCTGAACTTTGTAAATTAAAATGTATATAATGTCGCAGGTACCCAAATAAAGGCTGCTCCACTTTTGTCGAATTCGAGTATACTAGACAAAGTGGAGAGATGACATCAACTGAGGATATAGAGAATAAAGGTGGACTTTATGAAAATATGGAAACGAGTGTTGCTTCTTTTGCTTGTCGTGATGGCTACGACAGCTGGATACTACGGATACTCTTTTTATCAATTTGCTCAAAATATTCAAGAGCCTAACATCGCACCGCCTAGTGGTGGGAATTCCACCAAAGCAGCAGAAATACCAGAGTGGGATGGTAAGGAACGTGTCAATATCCTGCTGATGGGAGTAGACCGCAGAGGAATGAAAAATAACGGGCTTCCTCGTTCTGACTCCATGATGCTGGTCAGTATCGATCCTACGGGGAAACGTTATGATATGTTTTCAATCCTGCGTGATACGTATGTAGATATTCCCGGTAGAGGTAGCTCGCGGATCAACTCTGCGATTGTAGAGGGTGGACCTGAGCTGGCAATGGAAACGGTTAGTCAGTTCACTGGACTTCCAGTAGATCGTTACGTGATTACTGACTTTGAAGGTTTCAAGGCTCTGATTGATGCAGTGGGCGGAGTCGAGATCGATGTAGAAAAAAACATGTATTATCATGACCCGACAGACAAAGGTGCTTACGATATTAATCTGAAAAAGGGTCTGCAAAAATTGGATGGAGACAAAGCTTTGCAATATGTTCGTTTCCGTCATGATGCGACCTCTGATTATACACGGACGGAGCGTCAGAGGAAATTAATGACAGCAGTCGTGGATCAGATGAAGAATGGTACAACGCTGATGCAGCTTCCTACGATTTTGAAGGAAGTAACACCGTATGTTCAAACCAATATTAGTTCGGTGGACATGCTGAAGCTGTCTGCACTCGGATTAAAATTGAATACGTTAGAGCCAGGCAATTATCAATTGCCGCCAATGGGGATGTTCCGTGAATCGAACCGCGCAGGCTCCGTTCTGGTTCCGGATGTCGATCAGGTTCAGTCGTTTGTCCAAGAAAAAATCGCACCTCCTACAGAAACGTCAGATCAACCCGTGGGAGAAAAGAAAAGCAGCACGCAAAACTAAGCGTGCTGTTTTTTTTGTTTTTTAGGAAAGAATAACCATGATATGACCATGGCGGATGCCAACGTTTACAGTGAGTTTATTCCAAGAAGCAACGCCTCGCTTTCACGTAAAGTCAAAAATCATCCGTAACGGCGTCATGGATTAAAAAACTTTTCCTACTATTACTATTGACGTGATATTTTCAAAAAGGATATAATCCGTTTTGTATCATCATGAAATAGAAAAGACGAACATAATATACGTAGATATCTTTCTTATCAAGAGAGGCGGAGGGACAGGCCCTATGAAGCCCGGCAGCCGGTTCATTTTCGGATGAACGTCGCGGTGCCAATTCCTACAAGATTTTTTGGATCTTGTATAGATGAGAAGGGTGGATGCGAACGTATAACATTGCGTTGCAGCCCCTTTTTCGTTTGTGAAAAAGGGGTTTTCTGATTTTATCAAGATTGTGGTCGGGAGGTGGATGCGTTGATCCAACTGCGTCATTTGCATAAAAGCTATCAAGTACAAGGTAAAACCATCCCAGCGTTAACGGGGATCGACCTTTCCATAGAGCAAGGAGAAATATACGGGATCATCGGACACTCTGGTGCAGGGAAAAGTACGTTGATCCGATGCATCAATTTGCTGGAGCGTCCAACTTCAGGGGAAGTTATTGTGGACGGCGTCGATTTGACAAAGCTGGATGAAGGGAAGCTGCAAGAAAAGCGCCGCTCCATCGGCATGATTTTTCAGCACTTTAACTTGCTGTCTTCTTCGACAGTTGGCGAAAATGTCGCTTTTCCGCTCAAGCTGGCAAAGCGTCCAAAGGCAGAGATTGATAAGAAAGTGAACGAGCTGCTGAAGCTGGTTGGCTTGGAGGCACATAAGGACAAATATCCGACTCAACTGTCTGGCGGACAAAAGCAACGTGTCGGGATTGCCCGTGCGCTCGCGAATGATCCAAAAGTGCTGCTCTGTGACGAAGCTACATCGGCTCTCGATCCGCAGACGACGAACTCCATTCTGGCACTCCTCTTGGACATCAACCGCAAGCTGGGCTTGACCATTGTGTTGATTACCCACGAGATGCACGTCATTCGCTCCATTTGTGATCGTGTTGGCGTCATTGATGGAGGAAAGATCGTCGAGTCGGGTAACGTACTGGATGTATTCCTTCGTCCGAAGCATCCAACGACACAAGAATTCGTGGAACAAGTAGCGGATTCTACAGAACTGCGCGAAGCAGTGGAGCACGAAAAGGCCGCGGGGAACCGTACGATTGCTCGAGTCACCTTCCTGGGTGAAAAAACGTATCAGCCGATTCTGTTCCAAACAATGCAAGAGACCGGTACGGTGTTCAGCATTTTGCAGGGAACCATTTCTCGCATGAAGGATACGCCGTATGGGCAGTTGGTGATCGAGCTGGAAGGCGATGTCGCACAGAATCAAAAGACTATTGAGACGCTGCGCCAACGTGGCTTGGAAGTAGAGGTGATATAAATGGACTGGACATTTGAAAATGTGGATTGGGCTGAAATCGGCATAGGCACGATGGATACGCTCACGATGCTCGGTTTTTCCACCCTGTTTACTGTCCTGATTGGTTTGCCGCTGGGCATCATTCTATTTTTGACTTCACGCGGACAGCTTCTGCAAAACCGCACTTTTTATACGATCGCATCATTCGTTGTCAATGTATTGCGCTCAGTACCATTTATCATTTTGATGATCTTGCTGATTCCTGTGACGAAAATGATCGTAGGAACTTCACTCGGTGTACTGGGTGCCATTCCGCCGCTCGTATTCGGTGCCGCTCCGTTTTTCGCACGTTTGGTGGAAACCTCTCTGCGTGAGATTGATAAAGGCGTGATTGAGGCGGCACAATCTATGGGTGCTTCCAATTGGCAGATCGTCTGGAATGTCCTTTTGCCAGAGTCTAGATCGGGCCTGATCGCGGGTATTACGATCACAACGGTTACGCTGGTCTCTTATACCGCAATGTCTGGGGTAATTGGCGGTGGTGGTTTGGGTGACTTGGCGATCCGTTACGGATATCAGCGTTTCCAAACCGATGTCATGGTTGTGACTGTTGTTATTTTGCTGGTGATGGTACAGATCTTACAATCGCTGGGGGACCGTCTGGTTCTCAAGTTCAGCCGTAAGTAGGATTTTTCCATATAGGTTATCAAAGAATAAGATAAATACATGCAAGGGGGAAATCATTCATGAAAAAGCTAGTCGTATCTGTACTTACTACTGTGTTGGCATTTTCTTTGGCAGCTTGCGGAGGCAAAACCGAAACAGCACCTGCTCCAGCTGAAGGCGGCGCACAAGGCGGACAACAGGAAGTAACATTGAAGGTAGGCGCTTCTCCCGTTCCACATGCAGCAATCTTGAAGCTGGTTCAACCAAAGCTGAAAGAACAAGGCGTGAACCTGGAAATTAAAGAGTTCACCGATTACGTACAACCTAACGTTCAAGTGAACGAGAAACAACTCGACGCGAACTTCTTCCAGCACAAGCCTTACCTGGAAGACTTCAATAAAGGACAAAACATGAACCTGGAGCCAGTAGTGGCTGTACACATCGAGCCATTCGGCGCGTACAGCAAAAAAGTAAAATCTGTCGATGAATTAGCTGATGGCGCAACTATCGCGCTGCCAAACGATCCGACAAACAGCGGTCGCGCACTCGCACTCTTGGAGAAAAACGGCGTGATCAAGCTGAAAGAAGGCGCTGGCATCAGTGGTACAGTGAAAGACGTTGTTGAGAACAAGAAAAACCTGAAGTTCAAAGAAGTAGAAGCAGCAATGCTGCCACGCGTGCTGGAAGAAGTAGATATGGCGTTGATCAACACCAACTATGCGCTGGAAGCAAAGCTTGTTCCAACGAAAGACGCCCTGTTTATTGAAGATAAAGATACTCCATACGCAAACATCCTGGTAGCTCGTCCTGACAACAAGGATTCCGAAGCAATGCAAAAGCTGGCAAAAGCACTGACCTCACCTGAAGTGAAAAAGTTCATTGAAGATGAATACAAAGGCGCGATTATTCCAGCGTTCTAAATCAACAAATAATTGATCGATCAACGAAACCCAACTGGCCGAAAAGCTGGTTGGGTTTTACTTTTATTTATAATATAGTGAATTTTCATAAAATTATATTAAATCTATAGCAACCCCGTTTTCAACCCAATTCCGGTCGCGTATATTGTGTTTGAAGTAAGAAAATATAGATAAGGGGGAATTTTCTGATGAAAAGAAATCTCAAGTTGTTTCTTGGCGCGATGCTGGTCGCTGGAAGCGTGTTAGCTGGATGCTCCACGAGTACACAGCCGTCAACGACAACCCCTCCAACTGAGGGAGCCGCAGCACCCGCTGAAAAGCCTGCAAATGGAAAGCAGCAGGTATTTCGGGCGAACATTACGAGTGAGCCATCGACAGCGGACCCTGGTCTTGCGAAGGATGCCACTTCGGGAGCAGTTGTTCGTGCTACGTTTGATGGCTTGACTCGCTTCGATGCAAACGCAAAGCCAGTGAATTCAGTAGCATCCGATATAAAGCTCTCAGATGACAAACTGGTGTATACGTTCACGCTTCGCGACTCCAAATGGAGCAATGGTGATCCAGTAACTGCCCATGACTTCGTGTATGCATGGAAGCGTGCACTCGGCAAGACTTTTGGGGCTGAGTATGCTTATCAGCTGTACTACATTAAAAATGCGAAGCTGATTCACGAAGGCAAGATGAAGCCCGACGAACTCGGTGCAAAGGCTCTCGATGACAAAACACTGGAAGTCACGCTGGAGAACCCAACGCCTTACTTCCTGGAGCTGACGGCTTTCTACACGTACTACCCCGTTAACCAAAAAGTAGTGGAGGCCAATCCAAAATGGGCAAACGAAGCGGCGACGCTCGTAAGCAACGGTCCATTTAAAATGACAGCATGGGAGCACAAGAGCAAGATCGTGCTTGAAAAGAACGAGCACTATTGGGATAAAGACGTAGTGAAGCTCGATCGGATTGAGTTCGCGATGATCGAGGACGATAATACAGCTCTGTCCATGTTCGAAAACGGTGAGCTGGATTGGGCAGGTCAGCCACTCGGCGGACTTCCCACCGATGCGATCCCAACTCTGAAAGACGCGGGCAAACTCGTTGTTCATCCAAAAGCGACGATGTACTGGTACAAGATGAATACGACAAAAGGGCCGCTCAGCAATGTGAAAATTCGTAAAGCATTGGCATACGCAGTTGATCGTCAGACCATCGTAGATAACATCACACAAGTGGGCCAAGTGCCAACGATGGGGATGTTGCCGCAATCCATGATTATCAATAAAGAAGGCTACTTCAAAGATAATGATGTAGAAACAGCCAAAAAGCTGTTGGAAGAAGGCATAAAGGAACTCAATTTGCCGAAGCTACCTCCGATCACACTGTCTTACAATCCCAACGACAGACATAAGAAAATTGCCGAAGCGATTCAGGACCAATGGAAGCAAAAACTTGGCATTGATGTAAAGCTCATGGTGAAGGAGTTCGCTGTTCACTTGCAGGATATGCATGAACTCAATTACGAAATTGGCCGTATCGGATGGAATGCAGACTTCAATGATCCGATGAACTACCTGGAGATGTTCCGTGACGGGAAAGACGGTAACAACGACACGGGCTGGGAAGATCCACGCTACCAAGAGCTGCTGAAACAGGCGTCAGTAGAAATTGACCCAGAGAAACGCAAGCAACTGTTTGCGGAGGCTGAGCAAATCTTCATGGATGCTATGCCTTTGATCCCCATGTTCACGGATGTGGATGTCTGGGTACAAAGCGACAAGGTGAAAGGCGTTCAAGTGGACGGACTCGGATTTATTGACCTGAAGTGGGCAGAAATGACGGAGTAACGAAAAAACAAAAATCCCGAGTCCAACGAAATTGAAGTGACCCAATAAATTGAGACAAGGAAAAAGCACCTCCTGAATCGTATTC